>NZ_CAURMG010000039.1:0-14201 GCF_963525875.1 uncultured Gemella sp.
TTCCCATAAGAAATTAGAATTACTCAATGAAATACCTCCTTAAAAAAATATATAATTAATTATAACATAAAACATTAGTAAAATAAAATGATAGTTATTAACAAGTTGTTAACAGAATGAAATCAACATGTTAATAAAAAACAAAGAATAACTTGTGAATTTGTTAAATAAGGTGTAAAAAAAGAAGAAATAAGATGATTTTCCTTAAATTTTACACAGATAGAAAAGTATATTTTTTAATAGTTTGAAAGTTTTTCACACACAATTCACACCTGTGAATAACTTTTTAGAGAGAAATTGTTAATAACTTGAAATTTTTGTTAATAACAGGTGAGAAAATAAAAGTTGAAGTTTTTAGAAAACTAATTATTAACAATGATATGTTAATAATTAAAGAAAAACTGTGGAAAACTTTATATAATTTATACTTAAATATTTTCTTATGAATTTTGTTTTATTTCCAGAAGAAATTAACAGCTATTTATATGTGAAAAACTTATACATCATTAACTTAATATAAAGAAAAATATTTGTTATAAATAGATAGATAAACGAGGAAAATTAAGGGGTTCGAGTTAATATATATTTTTTTTTAGAAAAAAAGAGGTTTTTGCTTGATTAATTATTTTAGATATGTTAAACTAATTCAGTTATTACATCTATCTAAGTAAAGAAAAGAAAACTCGAGGAGGACAAAATGAAACGTACGTATCAACCAAATAAAAGAAAACATTCAAAAGTACACGGATTTAGAGCTAGAATGAGCACTAAAAACGGAAGAAATGTATTAGCAAGACGTAGAGCTAAAGGAAGAAAAGTTCTTTCAGCTTAATTTTTGCCAAAAAGGTATCACGAAAGTGGTACCCTTTTTTTATTAATGAGTCCTAAAAAATAAGAAAGATAGTTGTAAAAATTTGAATAAACTGTTAAAATATTAGTGTTGAGAAAGGTTTTAAAATGAAAAAAGAATATAGAGTAAAAAGAAGTCAAGATTTTGATAATATAATAAGAAAAAAACAATCTTTTGCGAATAGACAGTTTGTTATTTATTATCAAAAAAATAATTTAGACCATATGCGTTTAGGAATTTCTGTTAGTAAAAAATTAGGAAAAGCCTTTGAACGCAATAAAATAAAAAGATATATACGTGAAACTTTTAAAACAAGAAAAGAATTTGTCAAAAACTATGATATAATAGTAATTGCTAGAGCTGGTGCTAAAGAGATGCCATTTTTAGAATTTGGTAGTAGCATCGATCATGTTTTAAAAAGATCAAAACTAATGAAAGAAAAGAGGAGTTAAAAATGGAAAAAGAGTATTATTATGTTGGAGTTACTGTAGATGAAGCTATACAAAAAGGATTAAAAGATTTAGCCTTATCAGAAGATGCAGTAAAAATTGAAGTAATCGAAGGTGGAAGTGCAGGTATTTTCGGTTTATTCAAAAAAGAAGCAAAAGTAAAATTAATTCCATTAGATGAAGAATACAGTAAAGAACAAGCTGTAGAATTAGCAAAAATAACAGAAGAAGTTAAAGAAGAGAAAGCAGTACAAAAAGAAGAAGTTGTTGTAGAAAAAGTAGAAGAACAAAAAGTTAAAAATGAAAAAACAACAACTACTGTGGAAGAATCTGTTGTAGAAGTAGAAGAACATGAAGAACCTGTAAAAAAAGCAAAAAGAGAAGATTACATCGTAAAAAATAAAGAACGTATCGTAAATTATTTACAAAATATCGTTGTTGCTATGGGGTATCCTGATGCTACTGTTGATTTTAGAGAAGATGGAAATCGTCATTTCACTTTAAATATTAAAACAGAAGAGAATACTAGTTTAATAATAGGTAAACGAGGAATTACTTTAAATAGTCTACAATTTTTAGTTAATAATTATGCTAAAAAATTCAGTTCACACTATTTCAGAATAGAAGTTGATTGTGATGATTACAGAGAAAATCGTAAAAAAACATTAGAAGACTTAGCGTTAAACCTAGCTAAAAAATCTAAAAAAATTGGAAAACCTGTAGAATTAGAACCTATGACAAGTGTTGAAAGAAAAATTATCCATAATGCCTTAACTGGAATTAAAAATGTAGAAACAGAATCACGCGGAGAAGAGCCGCATAGATATTTAGTTATTACAGCTAAATAGGAGGTCTAATGAAGTCAGTATTAATCGTTGATGATAGTTCTTATTATAGAAGTAGAGGTGCAGAAGTTGTAAGCCGTGCAGGATATGAATATTACTTTGCAGAAAACGGAGAACAAGCTGTGAGAATGTATAGAAGAATAAAACCATATTTTGTTACAATGGATATTTGTATGCCAATCATGGATGGTTTAGAAGCAACAAAGGAGATTTGTACGAAATTTCCTGGTGCAAAAGTACTTATCTGCAGTAGTGTCGGTCATGTGCCAGTGTATAAAAGACAAGCATTTGCTAATGGGGCATGCGGTGTACTACCAAAAGAATATGATTTAGATGATTTAGAATTCGCTATTTCAGAAATAGAGCTTATGAATGAAAAGGAGTGACTCAAAAATCGTGATTTCTTAAGAAACAAGATTTTCTAAAGTCCGCCTCGCACAGTTTATTAGATATCTAAGAAGCTTTTCCTAAGCGAAGTTAGACATAAAAAACTACTGCGTCTATAAGTTCTCATATGAATTTTGTTAAATTTTAGGATTTTCGGGTCAGCCGCTTTTCAATAAAATAACATAAAAATAAGTAGTTTGGAAATTAATCCAGGCTACTTATTTTTTAGCTCCCGGTAAGTTTATTAGACAGCAGATAAGCTTAAAAAATCACTGCATCTATGAGTATTTATATAAAATTTTAAAAACTTAGAACTTTTAAATATCTACTAACCCAGCATGTAAAAAATATTACAAAATGTAGTTTAGTCGTATATAGAGAAAAATTCAAAGGAATAGTGTATAATAAATAAGATATGAATTTTTAATTAATATAAAATTTTAAAGGAGTTTGAATAATGAGTGAAACAATTTGCGCTATATCGACTGCTCTTGGAGAAGGAGCTATAGGTATTGTTAGACTTAGTGGTGATGAAGCATTTAGTATTGCTGAAAAAATAGTAAGACTACCAAAAGGAAAAACTGTAGAGAGTCTAGAAAGTCACACTATAAATTATGGTAATGTAGTTGATCCAACTACTAATGAAAAAATAGAAGAAATTATGCTTGTAAAAATGGTAGGACCACGTACTTATACTACAGAAGATGTAATAGAGATTAACTGTCATGGTGGTATTGTAACGATTCAAAAAGTACTTGCACTTTGCTTGGAACATGGTGCTAGAATGGCTGAACCGGGAGAATTTACTAAACGTGCCTTTTTAAATGGACGTATCGATTTAACACAAGCAGAGGCTGTAATAGACTTTATTAAGAGTAAAACAGATGAGGCTAGTCAAATAGCAAATAACCAAATGCAAGGACGTTTATCGACGCTTATTAAACGTCTACGTGCTGAAATTTTAGATATATTAACAGTTGTTGAGGTAAATATCGATTATCCTGAATATGATGACCTAGAAATAGAAACGACAAAAACTATTCTTGAAAAATCAACAAGCATTAGAAACAGTTTAGAAAGTCTACTAGAAACATCAAAACAAGGGAAAATCATTAAAGAAGGAATAAATACAGCTATTATCGGAAGACCAAATGTTGGTAAGAGTTCACTGTTAAATAACCTATTACAAGAAAATAAAGCTATCGTAACTGATATAGCAGGAACTACTCGGGATGTTCTTGAAGAATACGTTAATATTAAAGGAGTACCGATTAAATTAATCGATACAGCTGGTATTCGTGAAACAGACGACATAGTAGAACAAATTGGGGTTAAACGTAGTAAAGAAGCACTAGAAAAAGCTGATTTAGTATTATTCTTATTAAACAGTAGTGAAGAATTAACTGAAGATGATAAAGAATTATTAAAATTAACTGAAGGAAAAACAACTATCGTAATATTAAACAAACTAGATTTAGAGACGAAAATTGATATTGTAGAAGTTGAAAAATTAGCGTACAACCATCCTATTATAAAAACATCTATGACAACATATAAAGGAATAGATGAACTAGAAAAAAATATCAGGGATTTATTCTTTGGTGGAGCTGCTCGTCCAAAAGATGCGACATATTTATCGAACACCCGTCAAATTAACCTTATTCAACGTGCTTTAACAAGCTTAAATGATGCTATCGGAGCTGCTGAATTAGGATTAGAAGTAGATATGGTCTTAATAGATTATACGAATACATTCAACCTATTAGGAGAAGTAATAGGAGAAAATTCTGGTGACGAGCTGATAAATGAATTATTCAGTAGATTCTGTTTAGGAAAATAAATAAATAAATTAGAAAAACACAAAAGAAATACTAAAATGTTTCACATGAAACAGCACTAGTTAGAAAAAATGTTTCACATGAAACAAAAAGGAGAAAAAAATGAAATGTATAAGTTTTAATGTCAATGGTCTAAGAGCGATCGTTGGTAAAAATTTCGAAGAAGATTTTAAACAATTAGATGCTGATTTTTTCTGTTTACAAGAGACAAAAATGCAAGCAGGACAGTTAGATTTACAATTCGATGGCTATTATAGCTATTTTAACTATGCTGAACGTAAGGGATACTCAGGAACAGCTATATATACTAAACACGAGCCATTAAATGTAACATATGGAATAGGAATCGATGAACACGATACAGAAGGTCGTGTAATTACCCTAGAATACGATAAATTCTTCTTTATTACAGTGTATACGCCGAACTCAGGTAGCGAGCTTAAGAAATTAGAATACCGTATGAGTTGGGAAGAAGATTTTAAAAACTATTTATTAGAATTAAATAAAACAAAAGGTGTCGTAGTTTGCGGAGATTTAAATGTAGCTCATACGGAAATAGATTTAAAAAATCCGAAATCAAACACTAAAAATGCAGGATTCACACCAGAAGAAAGAGAAAAATTTACGAAGTTATTAGATGCTGGATTTATCGATACATTTAGATATTACAATCCAGACTTAACAGGTGCTTACTCTTGGTGGAGTTATCGTTTTAATGCACGTAAAAACAATGCAGGATGGAGAATTGATTACTTCTTAGTAAGTCGTGACTTAGAAGAGTACTTAGAAAGTGCTGCTATTCACAATGAAATATTTGGTAGTGATCATTGTCCTGTAGAGCTTGTATTAAAAGACAATTTGTTGTAAAATATAATATGCGTTGTGGATAAATCCATAGCGTATATTTTTAATACACTAGACTTAAGTCTGATTAAAAAGTGTGTTGTAATCTAAAAAAAGCATAATAAAATAAGCGGAGGCGACTTAATTAGAATAAACTAAAATAATTAAGTTGTATCCGTTATTAATTTTAAGAAAAGAGGTAATTTATGGGACCAAAATTCTATATAGAAGACGTATATGATTGTGATTCACAATATTCTATTGATTATATAAAATTCGATGAATTAGGAAAAATAGATATTGTTAGAGAGACATATGGGCGAAATTATCTAGTAGAAAGAGATATACAGTTACCAATTTTTGAAACAGAAAGAGAGTATATAGATTACTTGGAAAAAGAAGACATAATAGATCCACATTTAGCAGAAGTTTTGCATTTATTTGAGGGGTATAAACCAGAATTAATAATAATGGATGAAATATCTTTAAATAATGCACTATTTATAGGCGATGCTAGAGGAGCTGAAAGAGCTACAGGTTTTAAAAACGCCTTTGAACTTCTTATGGAAGCAACCATGATTTGGGAATTTTCTGCTATAGATGCCCTTGAAAGTACTCTGCAGGTAATAAGAACCTTATTACGAAATAAAAAACATAGATATCAAGAAAATTTAATTAGAATAAAATAGTAGAAAAACATATTAAGAAAAAAAGAATTAGAACGTGTTTCAAAGATAATTAACGACAGACGTAAGTATTTTAAAGAACTAGGTATAAATCAATAGTAACATAGCTAGCCAAGAAAAGAAGATATAGAACAAAGGTCCTTTTTCTATAAAAAATCTGGTGTGATTGTTGGAATAGTCATGCTAATTACTTTTGATGAAGATTATGAGAATTACTCTATCTTTTGGGTAGAAAATAATAGTTATTTAACTATTCCCTGCGTTTCTACCGAAAAAACTTACAAAATCAAAACATCATTCGTGAATTTCTGCAAGCTATTCGCTTTTTTGCTAAGTCGAAAAACATAAAATTTCTAAGAATTCAAACTCATTTAGATAACAAAATAATAAGAAAATTTTTAAGTAGATTTGGATTTTCCAAAAGAGGAAACGTAAAATTACTTATAAGAAATAGTTTAGATGATAAAGAAAAATTACATGGGAATTAAAAGTAAACCAAAGAAAAAGTTTCATGTGAAACAAAAGTTTTAAAAAATTTAATCTAGTTTCACATGAAACAATATATAAGGAGAAAAAACGATGAAATTTTATTCTTACGAATACTTACAAAGTAAAATAGAACAAAATAATATAGTAGGAATTGTAATAGTAGGATTACTACTTTTAGTATTGTTGTTTAGTTTAATTAAGTATTATAAAAACAAACAAGATACAAAATATAGAGAGTTATCAATAATACTTGTATTAGGAACAATATTAGCAGTAACCATAGGTATAGGAAATTATCAAGACAAAGCTATTTCTTCAAATCAATATAGGAGTTCGGTACAATTTATTGAAAAAATAGCGAAGCATTTAAATATAGAAAAAACACGTATCTATATTAATAGTGAAGCATCAATAGAAAATTCATTCGTGAAAATTGATGATACATATTATAGAGTAATAAGTAGTGGTAAAAAAGATGATTATCTATTAGAAAAAATTGATTTAGTAAATCCAGTAGTAGAAAAAGTGGAGGTGAAAAAATAATGCAACTTTCATACGTTGATATAGCAATAAAATTAGCTTTAGGATTATTATCATTAGTATTTGTTATAAATGTATCAGGTAAAGGTAATTTAGCACCATCTTCAGCGAGTGATCAAGTACAAAACTATGTACTCGGTGGGATTATTGGTGGTGTTATTTATAATCCAGCAATATCAATTTTACAGTATATAAATATATTATTAATATGGGTTATTTTAGTACTTATTCAAAAATGGTTAAAAACTAATAATATGTTTTTCAAAAAGGTGGTAGATGGAGAACCGATTACTGTGGTGAAAAATGGGAAAATAGATGTTGAAGCTACAAGAAAGAGTGGTTTATCCGCGAATGATTTAGCTTTTAAACTTAGAAATCAGGGAATCTATAGTATAAAAAAAGTAAAAAGAGCAGTTTTAGAGCAAAATGGACAGTTAATCATAGTATTAGAAGGCGATGAGAATCCTAAGTATCCAATAATTACAGATGGTAACATTCAAATTAATACATTAGAATCAATGGATAAAACAGAAGACTGGCTAAAAGAAACTTTATTAGAAATGGGATATGAAGACACCTCTAAAATATTCCTAGCAGAATACGACAAAGGGAAATTACATATTGTAGAATACTAAAATAATAACATTATTAAACAATATTACGAGAACACCGCTAGAATATAAAATAGAAACAAAATATAAAAATAATAATATCCGTTAATATTATAAAAAAGAAAAGCAGGAAATTGAAAAAAATCAATTTTCTGCTTTTAAAAAACTATTTTTCAGCGTTAATAAAATCGAAAGAAGAATCTTCTTGGAATTTTTTAACAACATAAGAGCAAGTTGCGATAATTTTTTTGTTTTGTTCTTGCATATCTTTAACAAGAGCGTCTAATAGCTTACCTGCTACACCTTGACCACGAAGTGATGAATCGACAAAAGTGTGATCAGCAACAACTACATTAGGATTGCTAGTAGTAGAATAAGTAATTTCAGCAATTACTCTACCCTGTTCATCATATTTAACGAAACCATTATTTGTTTTAGTAAATTCCATATAAACCTCCTAGAATAATCATATAGTAATATGAGTTTTATTACTGTTATTATATCATAAAAAAAGAGGAAAAAGGTAAACAAATAAGAGTGAAAAATATTATACTTGACAAAAGTATATACGTAGGATATCCTAATGATAAAGGAGTTGATATTTATGAATCAAATTATTAATGAATACACAACATTATCACAATGGGGGAATTCAAAAGCTACAAGAATACCAACAAGTGTAAATATTGATGTTAATCAGAAGTTTTCAATTTCTATACAAGGAGAATCAATTGTGTTAACTCCAGAAGTGAAACAACCTAATACTATACATAAGTTGTTTTCTAATTGGAAGGATGATGGTATCCGTCACAAGGAACTGGACTGGGGAGAAATTAAAGGAAATGAAGGAAAGTATTAAAGTAGGAATAATATATTTTATTATCCTGTTAAAACAACGTTTCTCTACTATCTTCTCTTTTTTTATTACTCGTATAGTTATTATTTCACTTTATTCTATATTTCTCCTACTTTTCTTCGCTTTATATTATTATTTTGATATTTTTTTATTTTTTAATATTTTTCACCCTTTTTCTTTGTTTTTTGTCACTTCTTTTCTACTTTGTAATTTTCACATGGAAAAAAATAGAGTTTCTTAAATTAAAATAAATAATTCTATTGAAATTTTATTTATAAAAAAATAAATAAACTAAGATATTTTTATAAGTTTTTTTATTAAACATCTTATAGAAGAAAAATAAAACGTTTAAATTTTTTGAAAAAAGTTGTTGACAAATATAAAAAACAGGTGTACAATGATTTTAAATTTAATAACATAAACGTTGAAAAGATAAGTAGATTAATACGTAGCTAAAACAGAGAGTTGCTGGGTGGTGTGAAGTAACATGGTGAAGATTAGTTGAAAATGGTCTTAGAGTTTTGTTTATCTAATAGGTAAACACGTGAGTTGCACGATATAGCACACAGTATAAAAATGTACTGAATAAGGTACTAATCGCAAGGTTAGTATAAACTAGAGTGGTAACGCGAATTAAGATACTCGCCTCTATTGCATACGCAATAGGGGTGTTTTTTTATTACCTAAAACACAGAACTTATATAAACGTAGAAAAGAGGAAATATATTATGACAAGAAAATTTAGTTTTGAAACATTACAATTACACGCAGGACAAACAGTAGGAGACACAAAAGCAAGAGCTGTGCCTATTTATCAAACAACATCATTTGTTTTTGATGATACTCAAGATGCTGCAGATGCATTTGCATTGAGAAAAGCAAGTAATATTTACACTCGTATTACTAACCCAACTACAGCAGTCTTTGAAGAAAGAATTAATGCATTAGAAGGAGGAGTTGGTGCGTTAGCTGTAGCTTCAGGAATGGCGGCAATTACATATGTATTCTTAACTTTAGCTCACGCTGGAGATCATATCGTATCTTCTAAAAATGTTTATGGAGGGACGTATAACTTACTAAAACTTACGCTACCTCGTTATGGTGTAGAGTCAACTTTTGTTGATCCAGATAATTTTGAAGAAATTGAACAAGCAATTACTGATAAAACTAAAGTTCTATTTGTAGAAACTTTAGGAAACCCATTAGCAAATATTGCTGACTTAGAAAAATGGGCTGAGATTGCTCACAAACACAAAATTCCATTAGTAGTTGACAACACATTTGCTAGCCCATACTTAATCAATGCATTTAGCCATGGTGTAGATATTATTATTCACTCTGCGACTAAATTCATTGGAGGACACGGTACATCAATTGGTGGAGTTATCGTAGATAGTGGTAAGTTTGATTGGGAAGGTAGTGGAAAATTCCCTCAATTAGTTGATGAAGATCCAAGTTACCATAACTTAAGTTATACAAGAGATGTAGGAGCTGCGGCATTTATCACAAATGTAAGAACACAGTTATTACGTGATACAGGAGCAGCGTTATCACCGTTTAACGCATTCTTATTATTACAAGGTTTAGAAACATTATCTTTAAGAGTTGAACGCCACATCGAAAATACTCAAAAAGTTATAGACTTCCTAGCGAAACACCCTAAAGTAGCTTCAATAAACTACCCAGGATTAGAAGGAAATAAATACTATGAACTAGCTAAAAAATACCTGCCTAAAGGTAGTGGATCAATCTTCTCATTTGATGTAGTAGGAGGAGAAGAAGCTGCGCGTAAAGTTATTGATAGTTTAGAAATCTTCTCAAATTTAGCAAATGTAGCAGATGCGAAAAGTTTAGCTATTCACCCAGCGACAACGACTCACGGTCAATTAAGTCCAGAGGAATTACTATACACTGGAATTACTCCAGAGCAAATTAGATTATCAATCGGATTAGAAAATGCGGATGATTTAATTGAAGATTTACGTTTAGCATTAGAAAATATTTAATAGAGAAAAGTTTCACAAGAAACATTTAATTAAAATTATTAATATTTTATCAAATTTTGTGGATTAAGACAGAATTTTTAACACCCTTGACAGCCATTTATTTTAATACTAATACTTAAAAATATCTTAATCCACAATTTTCTCTTTTTGAATAGAGATTATTTAGAAGTACGAAATAGAAATAAAACAGTGTGGAAATTTCATGAAACTACTTTCTAGATAATCTCTATTTTTTGTAAAAAAATAACCTCGGATATATTTCTTATAGAATATATCATAAGAAGCCTGTTTATGATATAATTTTAGTAATAATAGTAACTAAGGGGTGAACATATGTATAAAGTGATGATAGTAGAAGACGATGAGATAATTTCTAATTCTATAGCTGGATATTTGCAAAAGTGGCAGTATGCTACGCATGAAGTTGTAGATTTTCAAAATGTAGTTAAGGAGTTTGTAGAGCAATCACCGGACTTAGTGTTAATGGATATCAATCTGCCTTACTTCGATGGTTATTATTTCTGTGAGGAGATTAGAAAATTGTCGAAAGTGCCGATAATTTTTATTTCATCTGCGAATGATGATATGAATATTGTTATGGCTATGAATATCGGTGCCGATGATTTTATAGAAAAACCATTTAAGTTAGTTGTCCTAAAGGCAAAAATTGAAGCATTACTACGACGCGTTTATAATTTTAGTGGTTCTTCGAATCTTGTAGTGTATAAGGATGTAATTTTTGATATGAGCCGTGATGAGGTGAAATACCAAGATAATCACGTAGAATTAACTAAAAATGAGAGTAAAATTCTTACAGTATTATTAGAAAACAGAGAAAAAATAGTAACAAGAGAAGAAATAATTACCGCTTTGTGGCAAAGTGATAACTTTATCGATGAAAATACTTTGTCTGTTAATATAAATCGACTTCGTGCAAAATTAAAAAGTATAGGAATAGATGAATTTATTACAACTAAAAAAGGTAAAGGATATATCGTCTAATGGAAATATTAAAAAGTTATTTAAAGAAAAACACGAAAACTTATATTTTATTTGTAGTTTTTATTGCCATATTTTTCTTTATGTTTTATTTATATAATTTGCCACTAGAAGCTCTAATTTATACAGGAAGTCTATGTTTTTTAGCGGGTCTTATTGGGAACGCGATGGATTTTATTAATTACAGAAAGAGTTATAAAAAATTAAAATTTCTAGAGAAAAACATAATTAATGATCGTGAAGATTTACCGAAGAGTTTGGATATTAGGATTGATTATTACCATAAAATTATAGAGAAATTATATAGAGAGTTAGAGAACGAAACTCAAAAGAATAAACAAAAAAACACAGATATGGTTGATTATTATAGTATGTGGGTTCATCAGATAAAAACGCCGATTGCTGCGATGAATTTTCTATTAGATAATGAAGAAGTAGATCAAAAAAACTTACAGCAAGAATTGTTTAAAATAGAACGTTATGTTGAGATGGTTCTGACGTATATAAGATTAGATAGCACGTCATCAGATTACGTTATAACTAAGATTAATCTTGATGAAGTTGTGAAAGATAGTGTGAAAAAATATGCGACTATATTCATTAACAAAAAAATAAAATTAAACTATGTTTCACATGAAACAATGGTAATTAGTGATAAAAAATGGTTAGGTTTTGCCTTCGAACAAATACTAGGTAATAGTGTGAAGTACTCTAGCACTGGTGGAGAAATTACTATAGAAACCTATGAAAATAGACTTGTTATAGAAGATAAAGGGATAGGAATCAAAGAAGAAGATTTACCTCGAATTTTCGAAAAAGGTTTTACAGGTTTTAATGGAAGATATGAAAAAAAATCGAGTGGCTTAGGTTTGTATTTATGTAAAAAAACTTTAGATAAACTAGGACATCATATTGAAATTTCTTCAAAAGTAGGCGAAGGAACTAGAGTAGAAATAACATTTCCGAAAGAAGATACTTTGAGGGATTAGGTGAAAAATAAATCAACAAGGAATCCTCTTGAGAGTTAAATTATGAATTTAACTTTTGAGGGGATTTTTTATTTTAAGTGAGACTAGATATAAAGTGATAAATTCCAAATATAAGTTAGCTATAAACCTGACAAAATTTACTTGCTGGGGAGTGACTCAAAAGTTATAAATTTTTAAAAAAGTGAATACTATAACGCATAGATGCAGTGGTATATTAGATATCTACAAAGCCACTATATATATTATAATATAAATGAAATTATTTTCTAACTAATAAAACGAATTATCTGAAAACTATCTTGTTTAAGTTAATTTTATTTGATAGAATAATAGTAAAATATAAGGAGGGAAAAGATGAAGCAGTATTTAAAGAAAAGATATTTAGAAAATAGTTTGTTGCTTTTACTAATTATTTTTGGAGGAGCATGTAAGGTTGTCGCTGCGTATTTTATAGGGGATGGATTTAACGAATTAATTAAGTCGAATACCGATGGCTTTTTCTATAATATAGCCTATGCGGGTATCGTGTTTTTATTATATTTAGTTTCTATTTATATAAAAATTCCGTATGAAAACTATGTAGTGCAGAAAATGATAACTGATATTCGATGCGATGTCATTGATGCAATTTCTAAAAATAACTATGCTAATTTCAATAAGAAAAATAGCGGTGACTACATATCATGGCTTAGTAATGATTTGATGATTGTTGAGGAGAAAGGATTTGGTAATTTTTATCAAAGTATTACAGCGATAATAGAGACGCTTTTAGCTATAGTTGGACTATTTGCATTCCACTGGTCGATTATCGTCTTTTCTATAGTAATGAGTGTTCTTACATTAGTTTTACCAGCTCTTGCGCAAAAATCTATTCAGAATAAAGCTCAGAGATATTCAGGTTCGCTAGAAAAATTAATAAGTAAAAATACAAATTACTTACAGGGATTCGATAGTTTACTATCTTTCAATAAATTAGGAATTTTGAAAAAAATCGTAGCAAGTTCTTCTAATGAAGTACTAAAAGAATCTGTGTCTCTAAGAAAAAGTGTCGGTTTAGCTGGAGTTCTAGGTGGTTTAGGTAACTTAGTAGGGCAAGTTGGTGTAGTATTACTAACGGGAATACTAGCGCTAAAAAATATTGTCGGCTTTGGATCTATTCTGACGGTAGAATCACTAACATCAACGATTTTTAATTCAGTAGGAAATATTATGAATATTACTGTAGAGTTGAATATCGTAGTGCCAATCTTTGAGAAATTCGAGAAATTCAAAGAAGAGGCTAAGGTAATTAATGACAAAGATACTGGCAAAAAATTATTAAATGAAGAAATTGAAACTATAGAATTAGAAGATGTTTCTTATAAATATGAAGAGAAAAGTATATTAAAAAACATTTCGTATTCATTTAATAAATATGGTAAATATGCTATTGTTGGAGAAAGTGGTAGTGGGAAATCTACATTGTTAAAACTATTGACCGGAAGAATAGAAAATTACGAAGGTGCAATTAAATTTAACGGAGAAGAACTAGAGGGAATTAGTAAGTATAGCCTGTATGATAAGATGCTATATATTCCGCAAGAACCGTATATTTTTACAGAAAGTCTAAGGTTTAACATAACGCTAGGTGATGATTATGCTGATGAAAAAGTTAAAGATGTGTTGGAAAGTGTAGGATTAGATGAGTTTTTAGCAAGTCTTGAGGACGGTTTAGATACAGAACTTGTAGAAGGAGGTAAGAATTTATCAGGTGGTCAAAAACAAAGAATAGCCCTAGCTCGTGGAATTATTAGAGAGAAAAAAGTAGTGCTGT
>NZ_CAURMG010000040.1:0-12752 GCF_963525875.1 uncultured Gemella sp.
TAAATGTTTCTAATAATATCATCAGAAGAATCGACTCTTCTTTAAAGATCATTTCTTCAAATTCTTTAACAAAAACTTCAAACTTTTCTTTAACGGCAGCTATCTCTGCATTTGGTAGTTTTTGCGCTTCTTCTTTTGCTAGTTTAAACAAATCTCTTATTTCATCATCAACCCCCCACATAACCTTAGGTGGTGCATCATGTCCATATCTCTCCATTACAGGAAACATAAGTTCTTCTTTGCGTTTATAATGAATATCAAATTGCCCTAATAATTGCAACTGACGAAGCAATCCTTTTAAAACAGCTTCTTTAGTTTCACCTTCATCTAATTTAGCATAATTATCTAAAATTCGACGAACTCGAATAATTGCAGCTCTTAAAGCTAGATTCTCCTGTTTAAACACTTGAACTGGATGTCCTGGATGCTCACTATCTTCAACTTCTACATTTTTTATAGCACCTTTAAACAAATTAGCATGTACATTACATAACTTCATTACATCTTCAAAAGTCACTCCAGAATCTGAATTTATAAGCTCATGCTCCATTAAAGATATCTCAATCGCAGATACTCCAGAAAAATGCTCATCAAACTCCGCCTGTACTGATTCTGCAGGTTCCCCATTATGAAGTCGTATTAATATATCCCGTAAAACTTCAATTCTCTTAGTAGCCATTAGTCTAATCCTACTACTTCATATCCATTAGCTTCTAATGTAGCAATAATTGTTTCAAGTTTAATCCCTGCCAACTTCGAACCCATTCTAAGTGAAGTCTTTCTCCCTACAGTATTTCTCATAATTGGATTAGCCAAAGGCTTAAAACCTAAATCTACTAAAATATCCAACACTTCTGGATGTTTGTCAACAACTTGTGCAACTGGTATACTCACATCTATAATATTATCCATTTCTAATTCCCTCACTGCTTTATATTAATACTATAATTATACCATAACCCACTGATAATCGCTATCAAATTAAAAATAAAATAGTAAAAAGGTGCAACTTAGATCTATCTATGCTACACCTATAATTTTAAAATAAATTTTATTGGAAAATTTCCTATAAATTATTTCTCCACTCAAGAAGTTTTTCTACATCTTTTTGTTTGATATAATCACTTGCTACCGCTTCTTCGATTAAGTAGTTATAGTTAGTTAATGTATGATACTCTACCTTATCTGCTGCAAAAGCATCTTGTGCTTTCTTAAGTTCATAACTAAATATCGCCACAACTCCTAAGACTACTGCTCCAGCTTCTTCTAATGCTTTAGCTACTTTTAATGAAGATAATCCAGTTGAGATTAAGTCTTCAATAATAACAACTTTTTGTCCTTCTAGTAATCTACCTTCGATTTGATTTGTTTTCCCATGTTTTTTAGCTGAATCTCTAACGTAAATCATAGGTAAATCAAGAACTTCACTTATCCACGCAGCGTGTGGAATACCTGCTGTCGCTGTACCAGCAACTACTTCTACTTCTGGGAATTTAGCTTTAATTACTTCGCTCATTCCTGCAGCTATTTCACGACGAATCGCTGGATAAGACATTGTAATTCTGTTATCACAGTAAATTGGTGATTTAATTCCAGATGTCCAAGTGAAATAATCATTTGGTCTTAATGCCACTGCTTCAATATCTAATAAGTGTTTTGCAATTTTTCTTTCTAATGTCATGTTCTTCTCCTTTATGTTATCTGTATATTTTTATTTTACGAATTGACTTTTTATTAGTTTATAAACTTCAAGTGGATTTTCTGATTTAGTTATAGAACGTCCAACCACGATGTGTGTACTTCCTTCTTCATTAGCAACAGTTGGGGTTGCTACACGTTTTTGATCTCCTACTTCATCTGTTTCTAATCTTATTCCTGGAGTTACTTTTAAGAAGTCATCCCCACAGTTTTCTCTAATTAATCTTGCTTCCCAAACTGATGAAACTACTCCATCGAGTCCTGCTCTTTTAGCTAGTTTAGCATAATTTATTACACTCTCTTCTAGAGATACAGCAATTAGTTGCTCTTCTTTCATCGCCTCTTCTGAAGTTGAAGTTAATTGTGTTATTGCTATTACATTAGTATCTACACTACCACCTTCAACCATTCCTCGTTTTGCTGCTTTTAGCATTTCATAGCCACCTGCAGCATGTACAGTAAGAATATCAACTTTGAATTTTGCTAATCCTTTTGTCGCACCATAAACTGTATTAGGAATATCATGTAGTTTAAGATCTAAGAATATCTTATGCCCCAATTCTTTAATTTTTTCAATAACAACAGGTCCATTTTGTAGGTATAATTCCATCCCTACTTTTACAAATAATTTTTCTTCACCAAATTTTTCTAAAAAATTTAAAGTATCTTCCAAAGTTGGAAAGTCTAACGCTATTATTACATCTTTATTCATAATATTTCTCCTTTTTATTTATATGCACGACCACGAAGTTCTAGTATATGTCCTACTCCTAGTTCATCAAGTGCCGCTTCTAACTTATCAATAATTTTTGGGCAAGCATACGGATCCGTAAAATTTGCTGTACCTACTGCTACCGCACTCGCTCCAGCAGAGATAAAATCAATAACATCCCACTCATCCATAATTCCTCCCATTCCTATAATAGGAATATTTACAGCTTGGCTCACTTGATAAACCATTCTTATAGCTACAGGTTTCACCGCAGGTCCTGATAATCCACCAGTTACATTCGCAATAATTGGTTTTCCAGTCTTTTTATCTAACCTTACACCTACTAATGTATTTATCATTGTAATACCATCAGCCCCACCTTCTTCAACAGCTTTAGCCATAGCTACGATATCAGTAACATTAGGTGAAAGTTTTACATAAACAGGTACACTAGATACCTCTTTTACTTTTCTAGTTAAATTTTTTGCTGTTTCTGGATCTGTTCCGAACTGAATTCCTCCATGTTTAACATTAGGACAAGATATATTTAACTCTAATGCATGAACATTGGGTGCTTTACTTATATGTTCTGCTACATATACATAATCATCTATTTCACTTCCTGCCACATTAGCAATAATAGGAACATCATATTTTTCTAATTCTTTTAATTTAGTTTCTAATATTTCGTGAACTCCAGGATTTTGTAGACCTATTGCATTCAACATCCCACTAGAAGTTTCAGCGACACGTGGTGTAGGATTTCCAAAACGTGGTTCTTTTGTGGCTGCTTTAATCATGATTGCTCCAAGTCTACTTAGATCATAAAAGTTAGCATATTCTAAACCGAATGCAAAACATCCTGATGCTGGCATTACAGGATTTTTTAAATCTAATCCCGGTAATTTTACTCGTAATCTTTCGCTCATAAATTCCTCCTATAATGCTATTTCTTTCGAATCATATACAGGTCCATCGTAACAAACACGTGAGATAGAACCATCAATTTTTTCACAAACACATGCGTAACATGCACCAACTCCACAAGCCATTCTCTCTTCTAGAGAAATATATCCCATCTTTTCTTCATCCATCTTAGTTAATGCTTTTAACATAGCAAATGGACCACAACTATAATACTTATCATAGTCAACTTCATAATTTTTTATAACATCAGTAACAAAACCTTTTTCTCCATAACTTCCATCAACCGTAGCAACATAAGTTGTACCAAGCTCCGCAAATTTTTCTTCATAAAACACATCTTTCACATTATTAAAACCTAAAATATGTACTGTGTTTACCCCTTGTTTTCTAAATTGCTTTGCCAGTTCATATAACGGTGGAACTCCAATTCCTCCACCTACTAGCAATGCAGTTTGCCCTTTTTCTAGTGTATAAACATCATATCCTTTTCCTAATGGTCCTAATACATCTACTAAATTACCTGTTTCTAATTCAGATATTCTCTTAGTACCTGCTCCATCTGCTCTGTAGACCATCACAAATGTATTTTTTTCTTTATTAATTTCACAAATTGAAATAGGTCTTCTTAATAAAAACTCATAGCTGTTGCTTACTTTAATATTTACAAATTGTCCTGGTGTATTCATTTCTTTAACTACATCACCTTGCAGTTCGATTCTAAATATT
Organism: uncultured Gemella sp.; assembly: GCF_963525875.1. Classification (GTDB taxonomy): domain Bacteria; phylum Bacillota; class Bacilli; order Staphylococcales; family Gemellaceae; genus Gemella. The sequence goes on from NZ_CAURMG010000040.1 coordinate 4,064, forward strand.
TTATCTGCTACTTGTTCATTACTGATTACTGTTGCTAAATAAGTATCCATTCAATGCTCCTTCTGTAATGAAGAAGGGAAAAAATTTCCCCTTCTTCTTCATTTTTTATTTTATAGTGGTAATATATCAAATGAGATTGATTCTAGTACTTTTAGTAGCGCATCTGCTGTATCTAATGATGTTAAACATACAACCTCTTGTTCACTCGCTACACGACGAATCTTGAATCCGTCTTTTGTTACATCTTTATCTTTTGAAGTAGTGTTAACTACAACATCCACATCTCCATTATATATAGCGTCTAGTACACTATAATCACTTTGATTAATTTTTCCTACTGGCGTAACTCTTAATCCATTTTCATCTAGGTACTTAGCTGTTCCTTCTGTAGCTAATAGGTTGTATCCTAAACCGAAGAATCGTTTTGCTATATTTAATGCTTCTTCTTTATCATCATCACTAATTGTGAATAAGATATTTCCTTGATCACTTACTTTGATTCCTGCTGCAAGAAGTCCTTTATAAAGTGATTTTTCTAGAGTTCTATCACTACCCATTACTTCTCCAGTTGATTTCATCTCAGGTCCAAGAGTAGTATCAACATCTTTTAGTTTTTGGAAACTAAATACCGGTACTTTAGTGTAAACATTCTGTGCTTCTGGTAACAATCCAGTTTCATATCCTTTAGATTTTAGTGTTTCTCCAATGATAGCTCCAGCAGCAAGTTTCGCCATTGGAACTCCTGTGATTTTACTTAAGAATGGTACGGTTCTTGAGCTTCGTGGGTTAACTTCTAGTACAAATACTTCACCTTTACTGATTACATATTGAATATTTAATAATCCAACGATGTTTAATCCTTTTGCTAATTTAATTGTATATTCTATTAACTTAGCTTTTTCACCTTCTGTCAGTGTTTGAGGTGGATATACTGCTATAGAGTCCCCTGAGTGAACCCCTGCTCTTTCGATATGTTCCATAATACCTGGAATAATTACTGTTTCACCATCACTAATAGCATCTACTTCTATCTCACGACCAACTAAATATCTATCAGTTAGTACTGGGTGTTCTGGTGTGAGTTTTACTGCTGTTTTCATATAACGACGTAATTCAGCTTCTTCATAAACTATTTCCATAGCTCGTCCACCAAGTACATATGATGGTCTTACTAATACAGGGTATCCAATTTCTTCTGCATTCTTAACCGCTGTTTCTACATCAAATGCTGTTTTTCCAAGTGGTTGTGGAATATCTAGTTTGTGTAATAATTCTTCAAATTTATCTCTATCTTCTGCGTTATCGATTTCTTCTAAAGCAGTACCTAGAATTTTCACGCCGTGTTTTTCTAATTTAGCCGCTAGGTTAATCGCTGTTTGCCCACCGAATTGAACTACAACTCCTAGTGGATTTTCATGATTAATTATCGCCATTACATCTTCTTCAGTTAATGGCTCGAAGTAGAGTTTATCAGAGATTGTAAAATCTGTAGAAACTGTTTCTGGGTTGTTGTTAACGATGATTGCTTCATAACCTGCATCTTTAATTGCCATTACCGCGTGTACTGTTGCGTAGTCGAACTCTACCCCTTGTCCGATTCGGATAGGACCAGATCCTAGTACAACAATTTTTTTCTTATCGCTAACGATTGATTCTTGCTCTTGTTCATAACTTGAGTAGAAGTAAGGCGTTTCTGAGACGAACTCAGCTGCACATGTATCTACCATTTTGAATACTGGAGTTATTTTGTTTTCTTGACGAAGGTTGTAAATATCATCTTCTGTCACTCCCCATCTGTGTGCAATTACCTTATCAGAGAATCCATATTTTTTAGCATATTCTAGTAAATCTACATTTCCAACATTGTCTTTTAATTCATGCTCAATATCAATGATATTTTGCATTTTCTCTAAGAAGAACATGTCAATTTTTGTAATATCGTGAATATCTTTTGTGCTTTGTCCACGTCTTAACGCTTCTCCGATGAAGAATAATCTTTCATCTCCAGCTTGTTTAATCTTGTCAATAATTTCTTCTAATGTGAAGTCATCTCCATTAGGTAATCCAAGGTGGTGCACTCCATATTCTAGTGAACGGATAGCTTTTAATAAACTTTCTTCATAAGTTCTACCCATCGCCATTACTTCACCAGTAGCTTTCATTTGTGTTCCTAATTTTCTATCCGCATTTTCAAATTTATCAAATGGGAAACGTGGAATTTTACTTACTACATAGTCAAGCGTTGGTTCGAAACAAGCATATGAGTTTTGTGTAACTGGGTTTATTATTTCATCAAGAGTTAATCCTACAGCAATTTTCGCTGCGATTTTCGCGATTGGATATCCTGTTGCTTTTGATGCTAAGGCTGATGAACGTGATACCCTTGGGTTAACCTCGATAATATAGTATTTGAATGAATTTGGATCAAGTGCAAGTTGTACGTTACATCCTCCTTCAATTTTTAAAGCTCTAATAATTTTTAATGATACATTACGTAGCATGTGGTACTCTCTATCTGTTAATGTTTGAGAAGGTGCTACTACTACTGAATCTCCCGTGTGAATTCCAACAGGGTCAATGTTTTCCATGTTACATACAACAATCGCTGTATCATTAGAGTCACGCATTACTTCGTATTCAATTTCTTTAAATCCTGCGATAGATTTTTCTAATAAACATTGAGTAACTGGTGAATAGTGTAATCCACTACTTACAATTTCTTCTAAATCTTTCTCATCGTAACAGATACCACCACCTGTTCCTCCCATCGTAAAGGCAGGACGAACAATTACAGGATAACCTATTTCAGCAACGAAATCTCTAGCTTCGTCTAAATTTGTAATAATTGCTGATTCTGGAACTGGTTCGTTTAGTTCATTCATTAGGTTACGGAATAATTCTCTATCCTCTGCTTGTTCGATTGAACTTAATTTCGTTCCTAGTAATTCAACTCCGTATTTATCTAAAATTCCACTTTTGTGTAACTCGACTGCAAGGTTTAACCCCACTTGTCCTCCTAATGTTGGAAGTAATGCATCAGGTCTTTCTTTTCTTATAATTTTACTTACAAACTCAAGAGTTAACGGTTCCATATAAACCTTATCTGCAATTTCTTTGTCAGTCATTATTGTCGCTGGGTTAGAGTTAACTAAGATAACTTCATACCCTTCTTCTCTTAAAGATAGACACGCTTGAGTTCCTGCATAGTCAAACTCAGCTGCTTGACCTATTGTAATTGGTCCAGATCCTATTACTAATATTGTTTTTATATCATTACGTTTTGGCATTTTTATTCTCCTTAGTTTTGCATTGATACTTGATAGTTTTCAGGTTAATTCCTATTTATTTTCTTTGAATTCTCTCATATTATCTATAAATTGATCGAATAAGTAGTTAGGATCGTGCGGTCCTGGTGATGCTTCTGGGTGATATTGTACTGAAAATACTGGATATTTTTTGTGTCGTACCCCTTCACATGTTTTATCATTTACTGATAGGTGTGTAAGCTCTAAATCTGTATCTTTTAGTGAGTCGATATCTACACTGAAACCATGGTTTTGTGAAGTAATATCTACTTTTCCAGTTATTAAGTTTTTAACTGGGTGGTTAGCCCCACGGTGACCAAATTTAAGTTTATAAGTTTTTGCTCCTGATGCTAATGCGATAAGTTGGTGCCCCATACAAATTCCAAAAACTGGAATTTTCGGCATAACTTCTTTAAGCATCTCGATTGTTTCTGGTACATCTTCTGGGTCTCCAGGTCCATTACTTAACATGATTCCATCCGGATTAAGTCTGAAGATTTCCGCAGCAGTTACATTATGAGGAACTACAACGATATCACAATTACGTTCATTTAATTCTCTAAGTATTCCTGATTTCATACCGAAGTCTACTAGTACTACTCTATATCCATTTCCTGAAGATAAGAAAGCTTTCTGAGTTGAAACTTGTTCAATTTGGTTCGTTGGTAAATCAGTTTTTCTAAGATTTTCTAATTGCTCTTCTGGATCCATGCAAAGGTCAGTGATTATCCCTTTGATCGTACCGTGTTCTCTTATTTTTCTTGTTAAACTACGTGTATCAATCCCTGAAATTCCAGGTATATTAAGTTCTTTTAATACTTCATCTAAACTGTATTCCGTTCTGAAGTTAGAAGGTTTTTTACAAACTTCCCTAACGATAAGTCCTTTAATACTAGGATTAATTGTTTCAAAGTCATCTCTGTTGATTCCGTAGTTTCCGATTAATGGATAAGTAAATGTTACTATTTGTCCATTGTATGATGGATCTGAAAGTGTTTCTTGATATCCCGTCATACCTGTGTTAAATACTACTTCTCCCGCTAATGCTCTGTTAGCGCCAAATCCATATCCTTTATATACTGTTCCATCTTCTAAAATTAATTGTCTATCGTAACTGTACATCTTTGTTCTCTCTTTCTAAGTTTTTTATTTTTTAAACTTCAAATACTTCACTATCTTTGTATGCAACTTGACCTTCACATAATGTTAATACTGGTATTCCATAAATTTCTTCTCCAACATACGGTGTGTTTCTACCTTTTGACAAGAATTTTTCCGGATCAATTTTCAGTGATTTTTCTAAGTCGATTACTACTAGGTCCGCGAACCCACCTTCTTCTAAACGTCCATATGGTAAGTCGAAAGTATCTGCAACTTTTTCAGTCATTAGTTTAACTAGTAAGTCTAGTGAGAATACTCCAGTTTTTACAAACTTCGTATAAAGTTGGCTAAATGCTGTTTCACTTCCTACAATTCCAAATGCAGCTTTTCTCATTGATAAATCTTTTTCGTGAGTAGCATGTGGTGCGTGGTCTGTTGCTATTACATCTATTGTTCCATCTAATAGACCTGCAATAAGAGCATTTCTATCTTCACGCGCTCTTAGCGGTGGATTCATCTTCCACATTCCGTTATCTTCTGGGATATCCATTTCATCACTAATAAGGTGGTGAGGACACACTTCACAAGTTACTTTGATTCCTGCTGCCTTCGCCTCTCTTACTACCCTCACTGATTCTTTAGTAGATACGTGACAAACATGGTAGTGACATCCTGCTGCTTCAGCTAAAAGAACATCACGTGCAATCTGAACACTCTCACATACTGAAGGAATACCTGGTAAATCTAATTCACGACTTCTACGTCCACAGTGCATACATCCTCCGCGGATTAATGAGTTATCTTCACAGTGAGCTACGATTGCTTTATTTAATTTAGCAGCAACCATCATTGATTCATACATCATATTCGCATCTTGTACTCCTCTACCATCATCACTGAAGGCGAAGACATGCTCAGCTAATTCTTCAAAATCAGCATATTCTTTTCCTTCTTCCCCTTTTGTTATAGCTCCAAAAGGAATCGCTCTAATTACTGAATCACGCTCGATAATGTCTAATTGTAATTTTAAATTCTCATAGCAGTCTGGTACTGGATTTAAGTTCGGCATTGGCATTGCTGTAGTGAATCCACCACGTGCCGCTGCTCTTGAAGCATGATAAATATTTTCTTTGTATTCAAATCCTGGTTCTCTCCAGTGTACGTGAACATCTATAAATCCTGGTGAAACGAATTTCCCTTCTAGGTCTAATACCTTAGCTCCGTTTTCTTCAATGTTTTCAGAGATTTTTACGATTTTCTTATCTTCAACCAAAATATCTCTTTCTACTAATACACCATTTTCTAAAATTTTACCGTTTTTTAAAAGTAACATATGCTTCTCCTCTTTATAAATTATTATCTTTAATTATTTTTTCTATCATTGCCTGTCTCATAAACATTCCGTTTTTCATCTGTTCAAAAATTACCGATTTAGGTGCTTCAACTAGTTCCGATGCTATTTCCATATCTCTATTCACAGGTGCTGGATGCATCACTATTGCAGAATCTTTTAATCTCTCATAGCGTTCTTTAGTTAATCCGAAGTTATTGTGATATTCATCTTTACTTAGTCCCATTTTAGAGTCATGTCTTTCATGTTGAACTCTTAACAACATACAAACATCAACTTCTTCAACTACCTTATCGAAGTCTACTACTTCTCCAAGCGTCTCGTCCTTAAAAATATCTGGACAAACAAATCTTACTCTTGCTCCTAATCTTGTAAGCATGTTGTAATTACTTCTTGCCACACGAGAATTTTTAATATCCCCTGCGATGATTACATTAAGATTTTCGAACGTTCCAAACTTCTCGTACATCGTCATTAAGTCAAGTAAACATTGACTCGGGTGTTCTCCACTACCATCTCCTCCACTTAAAATCGGAATATTCAAGTTAGTCAATTCATTGTAGTAAGCATCTTGCCCGTGTCTAATAACCAACATGTTACAACCTAACATTTCTAATGTTTTACAAGTATCGTATAAAGTTTCCCCTTTATTTACCGATGAAGTTGCTACTTCAAAATTAATTACATTCAATCTGTGTTTATGTTCAGCTACCTCAAAACTATGTTTCGTTCTAGTTGAGTTTTCAAAAAATAAGTTTGCTACATATAAGTCTTCTCTTGGTTCTACCTGCTTACCATTTTTCAACTCTAAAGCTCTTTCTATCAGTTGATAAACTTCTTCGTTTGTTAAATCCGACATTTTTACTATATTTCTCATAGCACTTCCTCCATTTTGTATAAAAAAATACCTTGTATCCATTTGGCTACAAGGTATGACTGTTCATCAACTATTAAATTCAAGTTATTATCTGGGTATAGTTATACTTAAATATAGCTATACTCAAATAAAGTATAAACTTTAAATTCAATCCCTTGTTAGCCTCTCTGGACTACCTTAAAAAGATTTTATATTTAAATTAATAATATTTCTTCAACATCATCTACTTCATTTAAATGAACTTTTACATTTTCTTTTCTTGAAGTAGGAATATTTTTTCCAATATGATCTGCTCTAATAGGCAGTTCTCTATGTCCTCTATCTACAAGAATAGCAAGACGAATTGCTTTTGGACGACTTGCATCCATTATGGCATCTATCGCCGCTCTTACCGTTCTTCCTGTATAAAGAACATCATCTACAATAATTACAACTTTGTTTGTCAAATCAAGTTTAAAACGTGGAACTTTTATTTCAGGTTCTTCACTTATTTTTTCTAAATCATCACGATAAAATTTTATATCAAGTGTTTCTACTGGAATATTAGTATTTTCAATTTCTTTTATTTTTTGTTTTAATCTTTTGGCGATATGAATCCCTCTAGTTTGAATACCTACTAAAACTATATCATCTAATTTATTTTGTTCGATAATTTCATTCGCAATTCTAGTAATCATTCTAGAAATCATTGTTTCGTCGAAAAGAATTCGTTTTTTCATACTTCACCTCAAAAAAATAGCCTACTCTATTGAGCAGGACAGCATAAATAAACTTGATTTTCCAATTAATAAATCTTTGCTGACCTCTCTGGATCACATTAAAGATGTGTTATTCAAATTATCAATATTATATACCATAATAGAAGATTTGTCAAATGTATAATGGATTATTGGAGATAACAAGCATCTCTGTTAATTCCAAAAGTAAATTCCATTTCAAATAAAAAACTGGAATTTAAGTTGAAACTATTTTTTTAACTGGAACTTAAATTGAGACTAAATAATCATGGAAAGATATTTATCTAACTTTATTACGTTATTTTAAATTCTCTTTATATTGTGTTTAAAGAAATCCTTGATTCTATCTTAATACTTTGTGAAATTAGTTGATGGTGTGGTATCCTGTGATATAGCATTTCTAAAGGTTTCAATCATCATCTGTGTTTCCACAATCTTTTCGACATCAACACTTTCATCAATGATATTATCTGCAAAATGTCCATCCTGGTTCAAGTACGAAAAAAGAGCAAGTGATTTTTCCTGTCCACCTGTTCTAAATACTTTTCATATTCTCTTTCCCGCCAGTAGACTTTGTATATATCCTCACTGACTTTGACTTTTTGTCCACCTACATATAGATAATATTCTTTTTTCATTTTGAAGTCCTCCGTTTCTTTTGACCGACTGTTTTTCAGGCAAAAAAGGAGGACTTCTACACTTAGGTATACGAAGTCCTCTAAAAAAACGGAAGAATAAGAATACTTCTTTAGCTACACTTGCGTATTTCAGTTTGCATCTGAAACAATAACCTACTATAGAGATTATATAAAAGAGAAATGTTTTTTTTCTTTGGTATTTCTAACACTAGATGTTTAGATTCTTCCATATTCGTTTCCTCCATTTTATCAATAATCTAAATAGTCAGTATCTTTATCTTCTTCACACATAATTGATTTTTATTCATTTTTTAAGTTTCTATTCTATCAAATAGTTTGATAATCTCAGAATCCGAAAATCCTAAGACATATAGTTTTTCAAACAATATTTTTGTTAGCCTGTTAAAATTCTGATTTCTTAACTCAATTATTTTCTTCTCACTTTCAATAACAAAAAAACCTTTACTTCCACGACTAACAATCACCCCCTGTTTCTCAAGAACTTTTAATGCTTTTGGGACGGTTGCAGGATTACATTCTTCCCTATCTGCTAAAGTCCTTATAGGCAGCATCTATTGCCCCGGTACATACTTACCTCTTAAAACAGTTGCTCTTATAACAGATGCTATTTGTAAATATGGATACATATTCACTTAACCTTTTTATTTTTCCTTCCTCGT
>NZ_CAURMG010000041.1:0-12600 GCF_963525875.1 uncultured Gemella sp.
CTCCAATCGAAGATTGTGTAGTATTTGGTGATAATTTTAATGACAAAGAAATGTTTGATGTAGCAGGATGGAGTGTTTGTCCTAATAATGCTAAAGAAGAAATTCAAAAAATGTGTGATGAAGTCATTGGAAATAATAATGATTTTTCTGTTATTAAATATGTGGAAGATTATTACGAAAAAATTAAATAAATACTTGATAACTTAGCGAAAATTTGATAAATTATAAAGTAGCGTATTAATTACCGAAATAGTGATTTACATATGAAAAAATTTATATTTGATTACTATTAATTGTACAATGAAAAATAAAATAAAGGAGAACTTTCATGAGAGGAAGAAGAAATGAGAAGAAAAAGTTCAGTAGAATAATAGCTTTCTTGTCATTAGTAGTTATTATCCTTACATCAATAGGATTAACATCAAAATCTAATGCTGATAAAGTAAATCTTGGACTAGATCTTCAAGGAGGATTTGAGGTACTATACCAAGTAGAACCTCTTAAAGATGGTCAGACTATAGATGAAGCAGCTGTAAAAGCAACTGCAGATACTATTAGTAGACGTATTAACATACTTGGGGTAAGTGAACCGGTTATTACTGTTGAGTCAGGAAATAGAATCCGTGTTGAACTTGCAGGAGTTAAAGACCAAGAAACAGCTCGTAAAGTATTATCGACACAAGCAAATCTTACAATTCGTGATATTGAGGATAAAGTTCTTTTAGATGGTTCTGATTTACAAGAAAATGGAGCTTCACAAGGATTTGATCAGAATAATAAACCAGATGTTAACTTGAAGTTGAAAGATGCTGATAAATTCGGTAATATTACTTCAGAAATTAGTAAACGAGGGCAAGGTCAAAACTTAATGGTTATCTGGATGGATTTCAATGAAGGAGATTCATTCAAAGCTGAAGCGGCTAAAGAGAAACCTAAATATGTTTCTGCTCCACAAGTAACTCAAACAATTAATTCTAAAGACGTTCAAATCACAGGGAACTTCACTGTAAAAGAAGCTAAAGAGATGGCGGCTTTATTAAACTCTGGTGCGTTACCTGTAAAACTAACAGAGATTTATTCAAACTCTGTAGGAGCTCAATTTGGAGCTGATGCGTTGAATCAAACAGTATTAGCGGGGGTTATCTCATTAGCTATTATTTGTTTATTTATGTTAGTTATTTATCGTGTTCCTGGATTTGTAGCTAGTGTAATGATGGTTGCTTACGTGTACATTACAGTGGTATTCTTCAATATGATTTCAGGTGTTTTAACATTACCTGGTATCGCAGCCTTAATTCTTGGGGTTGGTATGGCAGTTGATGCTAATATAATCATGTATGAAAGAATTAAAGAAGAAGTACGTGCAGGTTATCCGTTAAAAAAAGCATACTTAGATGGTGCTAAACAATCATTATGGACAATCTTTGACTCACAATTTACAACGGTTATTGCGGCGATAGTGTTATTTATCTTTGGGACAAGTAGTGTTAAAGGATTTGCTACTATGTTATTACTATCAATCTTAGTCAGCTTTATAACTGCGGTATTTGGAACTAGATTACTTCTAAGTTTATTAGTTAATTCTAATATCTTTAATAATCGACCAGGTTATTTTGGAGTTAGTAAGAAGAGTATTCATGAAACTAAATTTGGTATAAATTCACTGAACTTAAGTACAAAATTTGAGTGGTTAAGCTTTACTAAACATATGAAAAAATTCTTTGCTTTAAGTATTGCAATTATGATTGCTGGAACGATTTCTTTAGGTATGTATAAACTAAACCTAGGTATTGACTTTTCAAGTGGGACTCGTATTGATGTAGCTGCGAATACAGAATTATCAGTAGAGAAGGTACAAGATGATCTTAATGCATTAAAAGTAAAAGACGAAAAAATAGTTATATCACCAGATAAAAAACAGGCTACTATCCATTCAAAAGAAAGCTTTGAACAAGAAAAATCAATTGAAATAAAAGAATACTTTGCTAAAAAATATGAAAAAGAAGCAAACTTAAGTGTTGTATCACCAGTGATTGGTAAAGAATTAGCTAAAAATGCACTATTTGCATTATTATATGCTTCAATAGGTATTATTATTTATGTAGCATTTAGATTCGAATGGCGTATGGGGCTTACAAGTGTTATCGCATTACTGCATGACGTATGTATAATTATTTTCATAACAAGTTTATTACGACTTGAAGTAGATATTACATTCATTGCGGCAGTATTAACGATTGTAGGTTACTCAATTAATGATACTATCGTTACATTCGACCGTATTCGTGAACATATGCGCCATGAGAAGGTTTTAACAACTAAAGAACAAATTTATAAACTTGTTGACGTGTCACTAAGACAAACATTAACTCGTTCTATCAATACTGTACTGACAGTAATTATTACTGTAGTAGTTATGTTGTTAGTAGGAAGTAGTTCAATCTATTCGTTCAACGTAGCGTTACTTATCGGTTTAATTTTTGGATTATATTCATCACTATTTATCGCAGCACAATTATGGGCGGTATTAAAAGTACGTGAATTAAACAAAAAAGGAAAAATTGAAATAAATGTTCGCCAATCTCCTAGAGAGAGAAAAGAAAACGATAAAGTTTTAGTGTAGAAATATAAAGAAGATATAGAACTGAAAAATTCGGTTTTATATCTTCTTTCTCTTGCGTTTTGTTAATAAAAAGATTACAATTAACGTGTTAAGTTTATAAAAATAAAAATTTTACATTATGTTTATTTGATTATTAGTATGTTTAGATTATAGGAGCGTTTGTTATGAAGATGATTACTATTCATCCAGGAATGTGGAAAAAAGATGTTAGAAAATATGGATTTGAATCTTCTCAATTAGCAAGAAAAAAAATATCAGATTATTTAGGCTGGGAGTATATTTATATATTGACAGCACCACAAGTCCGTGAAAATTGGAAAAATGGTTATGAAAAGATGGGATTTCAGAGTAATGAGATAATTAATATATGTAATTATCAATCAGATATAGGTCATGATGATTTAAGTGTCTTACCGGAAGAAATATTTATAAAATATCCTAATGCAAAAGTGAATCAAATTAATGGATTTGTAGCAAGTGTGGAAGAGGCTGGAGAAATACTATATTTCACATCTGGTTTATATATGAAAAAGAAAAACAATGATGAGCTTGAATGGTATAATAAAGATGGTTCAGTGGTTCTTAGTGGTAGAAAATATGATCCTAAAAGAGAAGTTACGCCTATAGAAATATTAAAAGCAGATTATATATATTTTAAAGATAATATGTGGCTAACTACAGAGGAATTGTTGATTAAACTATTAATAGATATAACTGATAGTCAAGACATTATTATTAGAGATCAATACGATGAAGTTTCTCCGAAATTATGGCGTTATGTAGAGAATACTAATAAGAATTATTATGAATATATACATAATAATGCTCTTGAAAATATATTAAGTAACTTACGTAAAAAGACAAAGTATTTAGTTGCATCAGAAATATTGGCAGATATATTGAAAGATCAAGGTTATAAAGCTAAGTTTATGCCGCCGATGATAGTAACAAAAGATAAAAAGCCAATTACTGAAAGAAAAAATCCAAGATCTTATTGTTACGTTGGGAATATGACTGAAAATAAACGATTAGGTTTTGTAGTAGATGCATTTAGTACATTATATAGAATGGAAGTAGATGTAGAAGTAACTCTGTATGGTGGTGAAGAGGATTTAATAAGAGAAAAATATCCACACATAACACCTAATATAAAAATAGCAGGGTATATGGATGAAGTACCTTATTGGAAACATGATGGATACATATCAGCATCGAAAAGAGAATTATTTGCCAATGCATGTGTTGAGGCTATGAGTAATGGCTTAATATGTATTTTATCGAATGTTGATATAGCTCATAAGTATTATGCTCACTACAATAAAGACATAAAACTATTTGATACGAGTTATGAACTTATGGAGATAATCAAAAATTTATACTATATAAATGAAATAATGAATACTGATAGTACTGTTGCTTTTGTAGAAAAATATGATATAAGCAAAGTTTCTCAAATGTATACAAAATTGAACGGGCAAGATAAAAAAACAAAATAATAATTGTAAAAGTATATTATAGATAACTGATATCTATAGTATACTTTTATTTTTTCATAAAAAATTATAATGTAATTTTAGTTTTAAATTGATTTTGATTATTTCTAATGATATAATAGTAAAGCTTGATAAATAAATAGATTTTCAATAAAATTGAATGAACAATTATGAACTGATTTATGGAGAGAAGGTAAAAAATGAAGAAACAAGGAAATGATAATATACAAAAATTTTCATTAAGGAAATATAAAGGTATTGGAGCAGCTTCTGTATTATTAGGGATGTTGTATCTAGGAGCTAGTCCGGTATTGGCAGAGGAAGCCGCCCCTAATGAAGCAGTATCGACTCCTACCGACAAAATTGAAATGGAAACTTTAAGTAATGCTGCTGGTAGCTATACGTTGCCAAAAAAACATATATTTAATGGTTTAGGTAATACGTATCTATCTGGATATGATTCTAATACTAAAAAGTACTATAAATTTTTTTATACTGGTGAACAAAAAGCTTATGATGATTTTAAGTATGTAGAAAATGGAATTATCCAAAAAAAAGGATTGGAAACATTTAAGGATACAAAGGTATCATATGTAACAAAAAAAGATGAAACAATAAAGGCTACCACTGATATAGAAAATGCCATAGTTAATGATAAGATTCCTGACTCTAGTGTGGATTATACAATTCGTGGTCTTTTTGGGAAACGATATGAAGGTAAGATACATAGTCTAACTAATACTGACTTAGATAAATTAAAAGAATCAGATAAAATCATAAAAACAAATGAAGGTACTTATCATAAAATAGAAACTATAGTAGAAAAAGGAGAAGGTACTTCGAAAGAAGCAATCTTTAATAATGTTACTGTTCACGCAAATCCAACTAATCTTCATAATGAAGATGGAAGTATTCGTTATGAGAATATTAAAGATGGTGCTAGAGTTTGGTTGGTGTCGGAAACTTCTGAAAATCACTATGATAAATACGTATTAGCCACAAAGCCAACTGGTGCAAATGATACATGGGCAACTGAGACTTTTAAAAAAGCTGAGAATAAGGCAAAAGTTTTTACAAAAGAAAATGTAAGTGTTGATGGAGGTATTAAAGAAGGCGACACTATCCTTATTGTTGAAAAAAATGAGGTAGCGTTAAGGGAGAGTGTTTCTATAGCTACAGAACAGCGAGCTTTCACAGAAGGAGCTTATTATAATGAAAAAGCTCTAGAAAGTGGTTTAGCAGATCTTTTCGAAACAAGAGCAAATGAATTAAAACACGAAAGTGAATATACTACAGTAACTCCAAAAACGTGGGAAGAGATTTATAAAATTAAGTTGCTTAATAAAGCTAAAGTAGATGATAGAAAAAGACCTATCTATTCTGAAACTCAGTCTTTTCATGGTTATATTAGAGAAAAAGATGGTTTCAAAGAATATAACGATATTGAAACCTATATTTCTAAATTAAAAGAAAAATTTGGAGATACGGAAATAAGAACGGGATGGAATCAAACACGAGATATTATAGAACCCAAATTTAATGGTAATATAGATGAATATAAAGACACGGTTAACTATCAACGTGAAAAAGAATATGTAACAAGATTTACAGAAGCCCATAAAAATATTCAATATGTAGACAAAGTGCCTACAGATGCAAACTTTGTAAAAAATGTATTTGAAGTAAATATTTGGTTTAAGTATGGAGATAGAAATAGAGATGAAAACTATCCAAGAGAAGAGGACGATAACTCTGAATCTACTGAGAAAAAATATTTAGCTTATATATCAGGAAACGGAGTTGATGGCTTTTATATGCAAGATTATCATGATTATAAATACCAGTATAATCTAGGTCAATTGTATAAAGAATATGAAAAAGATGGTATTATATATAGAGTTGAATCTGTGACAAAATATGATCAATATGCCTTTGTTTCTCAACCAATCTACACTACAATTGAATATTACGATTTATACCAACCAACGCGTGCCTACCACATTAGTGATAAATTAACGAATATTAAAAATATCTATGCTAAAGAAGAAGAATCAGTGACAGAAAATAAAGGTAGTGTTATTGTTAAGTATGAATTAGCGGATGGAACTTCTCTTAAAGAAAGTGTGGATGTTGTTAAAGATGCGGTTGTATCGTCTACAGAAGAAAAATATTATCTAGATAAGGATAATAATAAAGTAATTGTGGGAATACCAACGACAATAAATAAAGATGTTCCATATGATGCGACAACATTAAAACTACAAGAAATTACTAAAAATGGTAAGAAATATAAATTAGTAGGACTGAAAACTGGTTCTCCGGCTGAGACAGGAAAAGTCGTATCAGGAACTACAGAAATTACCTACGTTTATAAACAAGCTAGTGCAGGAAATGTCTTTGAGAAATACATGCTAGAAGGAACTACTACTGAAATAGCGATGGAGAAACAGCTGAAAAATAATACATCGATAGGAGATATTTATACTTCAACTCCTCCAAAAGCATACACGGTAATCAAAAAAGATGGGAAAAGCTATATTTACAAAGGACACCGTGCAACATCGGCACCTGAAACAGGAACTGTTGATGAAGGGACAAAGACAGTTATTTATGATTTTGTAGAGCTTATCGCAGAAAAAGGTGAGCCCGATAAACAAGATAATTTGCCAGAAGGTGTAATAAGTGAAAAAGGTGAACCAGAAGTGCAGGAAGAGTTGCCAGAAGGTGTAGTTACAGGAAAAGGTGCTTCAACTATTCACGAAATAGATAAACTAATAGTAACGCGACATATCACAAAAGACGATGGTTTCGATATAATTCCACCTGTTAAGGGGAAAATAGAACCTGAATGGAATTTTGTTGATGAAAATGGAAGGCACTACAAGTATATTGAAACAAAAGAATATGATGGAATAATCACGCATTATTACAAACAAATAAGTACCAATGGTAATATCAAAGTAATAGAAACAACGAAACAAGAAGAGACGAAGGTTACCGAGAAAGCTATTAAGCTCAACACGTTACCAAATACAGGTAATAACTCAACAGAGACAATAGGTTTAGGTGTATTAAGTTTACTCGGTGCTGAAATTATTAGAAGAAAAAAAGAAAAGAAATAATCGTATTTAATAGCTATATATCTTAAATTATAATATACAAAAAACAGGGAATGAAAATCCATTCCTGTTTTATGGAGTGATATTCTAATATTTGAATAAGTTATTTGAGAGAAGGTAAAAAATGAAGAAACAAGGAAATGATAAAATACAAAAATTTTCATTAAGGAAATATAAAGGTATTGGAGCAGCTTCTGTATTATTGGGGATGTTGTATCTAGGTGCTAGTCCAGTGTTGGTAGATGAAGATTCAAAGGCAACGGCTAAAGAAGAAGCCGTATCAAATCCTACCGACAAAATTGAAATGGAAACTTTGAGTAATGCTGCTGGTAGTTATACAATGCCGAAAATGCATGTGTTTAAACTTTATGGTGATTTATTACCAGAGGATAAATACACGGAAGAAAGATATGCTAAAAAACATGTTGATTGGGAAGGAAGAGCTTATGAAGAATTAAAAAAAGTAGAAAGTAATGAAGAAAATGTAAGACAAAAAGGATCGGATACATTTAAGGATACAAGAGTATCCTATGTTACTGATAAGAATGAATTATTAAAAGATGAAGAAGACCTTAAAATTAAAGAAAATAATCAAGATATTTTAAGTTCAACTTTGAATTATAAGATAAGAGGTTTATTTGGAAAACGTTATGAAGGAAAAATAACACATTTAAATGAAGATGTTTTAAGTAAACTGAAAGAAGAAGATAAGGTTATTGAAAAAAATGGCGAAAAGTACCATAAGATTGATACAAAAGTAGAGAAAAAAGAAGGGACTTCTAAAGAAACGACGTTTAATAACGTTACTGTTCATGCGAATCCAGAAAACCTGTATAATGAAGATGGAAGTATTCGTTATGAAAATATTAAAGATGGAGCAAGAGTTTGGTTAGTATCGGAAACTTCTGAAAATCATTATGATAAATATGTATTAGCCGCAAAACCAACTGGAGCAAATGATACATGGGCAAGAGATACTTTTAAAAATGGTGAAGATCAAGCAAAGGAATTTACCAAAAATAATGTAGATTCAGATGGTGGGATTAAAGAAGGAGATACGCTTCTTGTCGTTGAAAAAAATGAAGTGGCTATAAAAGGGTGGATGCAATCAGCAGAGGAGAAAGAAGCATACACAATAGGAATAGTTTATGATGAAGCCTCTTTAAAAACGAATCTCGAACACTTATTAGATCTTAATTTAATTGATTTTCGATATGAAGAAAATCCAAAATTTAATGAGCAGATCTCTTCTGTGAATAACTTAGATTTTCAAAATAAAAATAAAACGTTTGATGAATTATATAAAGATAGACTGAAAAAATATTTTGTTGCGGACAATCAAAAAAGACCTATTTATTCTAATAAACAGTTATTTAATGATGCTTTTATAAGAAATAATGGAGGAACTAAGAAATATACGGATATTGAAGAATATCTTTCAGAATTAAAAAAACGATTTGGTGATGGTCCCATCAAAACAGGTTGGGATAGTAAAAGAGATAAAATAGAACCAAAAATTCTTGGGAACATAGAGGAATTTAAAGAAACTTCTAATTATGAGAGTGAAAAAGCCTATTTAGAAAAATTTAAAGAAGAGCATAAAAATATTCAATATGTAGACAAAGCACCTATAGATGCAAATTTTGTAAAAAATGTATTTGAAGTAAATGTAGATTTACAACTAGGTGATCGAGATACTGATCCAGAGTATCCAAAAATGGACCCAGAAGATCCAACTTCAGAACGTTCTGATAAATTATTTTTAGCCTATAAATTAGGTTTTCACCCAAATATGGATAACGCTCTTTCTAAGTATGAGAAGTTTCAGTATGGATTAGGACAACTTTATAAAGAATATGAAAAAGAGGGTATTACATATAGAGTTGCGTCAATCACCCGAGATGACTTTCATATTTATATAGGTATAGATGATTACACTGAAATTCATTACTATAACCTATACCAACCAACTCGTGCCTACCACATTAGTGATAAATTAACAAATATAAAAAACATCTATGCCAAGGAAGAGAAAGAGATAACTGAAAGTAAAGGTAGCGTTATTGTTAAGTATGAATTAGTGGATGGAACTATGATCAAAGAAAGTGCAGATGTTGTAAAAGATGCAGTTGTATCATCTACAGAAGAAAAATACTATCTAGATAAGGATAATCAAAAAGTAGTTGTTGGTGAGCCGAAAACAATATATAAAGATGTTTCATATGATGTGACAACATTAAAACTACAAGAAATTACAAAAAATGGTAAGAAATATAAATTAGTAGGACTGAAAAATATTTCTCCAGCAGAATCAGGAAAAGTTGTGGAAGGAACTACTGAAATTATTTATGTATATAAACCAGAAACCTCTGGAAATGTTTTTGAGAAGTACATGATAGAAGGAACGAATACTGAAATTGCGATGGAGAAACAATTAACAAATGAATCATCAATAGGTGTTGCTTATACTTCAACCCCTCCAGAAGCATATACGGTCATCAAAAAGGCCGGAAAAACTTATATTTACAAAGGACATCGTGCAACATCGGCACCAGAAAGTGGAACAGTTGATGAAACTACAAAGACGGTTATCTATGATTTTGTAGAGCTTATCGCAGAAAAAGGTGAGCCCGATAAACAAGATAATTTGCCAGAAGCAGTTATAAGTATCAAAGGTGATTCAACAATTCATGAGATAGATAAACTTATAGTAACCCGTTATATCACAAAAGACGAAGGTTTCGATATAATTCCACCTATTAAGGGGAAAATAGAACCTGAATGGAATTTTGTTGATAAAAATGGAAGGCACTACAAGTACATTGAAACAAAAGAATATGATGGAATAATCACGCATTATTATAAACAAATAATTAGCAATGGACATATAAAAGTAATAGAAACAACAAAACAAGAAGATTTGAGAAATACTGAGAAATCAATAAACCCTAATATATTGCCGAATACAGGTAATAACTCAACAGAAACAATAGGTTTAGGTGTGTTAAGTTTACTTGGTGCTGAAATTGTTAGAAGAAAAAAAGGAAACAAGGAAAACATATAATAATTATATATGTATAATTATTATATAAGACAAAATTAGGTCTAGAAAATTTAGATTCGCTATTTGATTTATATAATAAAATCGGGTGATGGGAAAAATTTCCCATTACCCGATTTATTTTCAATATTATTGATATATACTTTAGCATAACCTATGCTAGCAAGTTTCGCCACCTCAAGATGAACCAGCTCCTGCTGTACAACCGTAACAGTGCATACCAGTAACAATTCTACGAACACCCGTATGATTATCTACAAGCTGACTCACATGGTTAATTTTTCCAGAGATTTTAAGTTTCTCAATATAGTTAAAGTCACAATCATATAAGGAACCGTCAGGCCCAACAGAAATCATATTTCTGCACATTAGACCGGGTAGAGTTGCAGGATTATATGCCTTATAAAGTTTGTTCATATATCCTTCATATAAATCTTCTCTATGTAAAAATTCAGAGAATCTACCTATAGGATTGTTTGTTATTGCGAATAGGTTATTAAAAACAATTTCAAAATTGTCATAAAGTTTTTTCTTATAAGTTTTTTCTAGCGCTTCTTGTTTAGGAGGTAAAAACGCTCCATTTGGATTATAGACTAGGTTTAAGATAAGGTCTTCTTTTTTTCCATAACCTAGTTCATTTAGTCTTCTTAGTACTTCTATTGACTTAGGAAAAACACCTTTTCCACGTTGTTTAGTCACTACTTTTTCATTATAGTAGGGTAGAGATGCTACTACTTGAACTTTTAAGTCACGGTATAATTCAGGTATATCTCTATATGCTGGGACATCAAGGATAATAAGATTAGTTCTTACAATTACAGTTTTAGCATACTGAGAAATTTCTTTTAAAAACCATCTAAAGTTTGGATTCATTTCAGGTGCACCGCCTGTAATATCCATCGTTTTATATTTACCAACTTTGAATGCTTCGATTATCTGTTCAAAAGTTTCTCGAACCATATTATTTTTTCTAGTAGGTCCACCATCAACGTGACAGTGATTGCATGTAATATTGCATAAACTACCTACGTTAATTTGCATAACTTCAGGAAATTCTTCAGTTAATAAATATTGTTTTTCCTCAACTTGGTCAAAAAATTTTGGAATATTTAACTCTGTCATAAGATATTAATTAGTTAACTTATCCGATAATTCTTTACTTTGAAGACCGTGTACCAGAGTAATACCAGCTTTCATTGCTGCTGCAACATGTATAGCTTCTGCGATTTGATCTTGATCGCATCCTTCTTCTAAACAAGTACTAGTATAAGCATCAATACAATAAGGACAAGCTTCAGCATGGGCTACAGCAAGTGCGATAAGTGCTTTTTCACGAGTTGTTAGTTCACCTTCAGCCATTACATTCCCGTAGTAATTCATGAAGTTTTTCCAATAATCAGGTGCGTCTTCACCAAATTTTCCTTCACCAAATTCAATTAGATGTTTCTTTTTAAAATAATCTGCCATATTTATTCTCTCCTTTAAAAATTGAATATAAATTTATTATATGTTAGTTTGCATAAATAATCAATGAAATTGTTCGACTTATATAATATGAGAATTTAGTAATAATAATTTCTCGTGAAAAACAATTTTATAGATTTACCTAATATCTTTATACATTTTAGCTATTTCTTCAACTGGGACTCCCTTACGATACATTTTTTGATATTGTTGCATTTGCCACATTGTCTTTACAGTATGATTTTTATATCTTCTTGTAGAGGTTGTAATAGGAGAGTCAATTACTGTAATCTTATAACTTAACGCACTTAAATCCTCTGAGAGTTTATAATCTTCCATTAAAGGCATATCTTTATATCCTCCAACTTCTTCAAATACTTTCTTTGATAGAAATATCGCTTGATCTCCAAAAGCAAGGTTAGTAATACTTGCACGCATATTAGAAACAAGAGAATTTACCCACATAGGAAAGCTACTTGGATGGAACCTAATCTTAAGGCATCCAACTTCAGTAGGGCAGGCAAGAACTTTTTCTATTACATCTTTTTGAAGAACACTATCACAATGAATAAACCATAGGATATCACCTTTAGCAATTTTTGCACCGTAATTCATCTGATTTGCTCGACCTTTCTTATCAGAAAGATGATATGAATAACCAAAATAAGAAAGTTCATCTAGGATTTCTTTTGTCTTATCTGTAGAACCACCATCAATGAATAATACCTCGTGTTCTTTTATATTATGCAAACAATATAGATTATAAACGAAATCACGTATTGTTTTTTCTTCGTTATAAATTGGCACAATAATAGTAATCATAAATACACTCCTAAAATA
>NZ_CAURMG010000042.1:0-11058 GCF_963525875.1 uncultured Gemella sp.
AGGTCGTAAAGGACCTCTTTTGATATTATTTCTTTTTCTTTCTTGTCTATTATTTTTTTAATTATTAAATCCATATCATTTTCCTTTTAAAATTATAATTCCGTTTAATTATAACACAGATAATAAGTATCATACAAGTAGTCACAAGAAATTGAAATGTTGCTATTTTGATAAAATTTGGTGTTGAATGTATTATTCTTGATTATCTATTTTTATATTTATATTTTAGTGTAGATAAGGTAAGAAATCAAAGATTTTTTAATAAAAAGACCTTATCAATAGTTTTTGATAAGGTCTTTTTGGAGACACTTTGGAGACAATCCAAAGTGCTTTAACTAATTTTCAATCTATATATTTTAACATATGGACAGTTAGAACTAATAATCTTTTCCTCACTTTGTTCGTTAAGATTAAAGTTCTTGTTGCATACGCTGTACCTAAGAATTATGTTGTCGTTATACTCCTAATAATTCAAATGTACACCGCATTATTCCCATTCAATAGTAGATTCTTACCCGTGAGCCCCCGTATATCAACTTTTAAAGATAAAAAAGCTAGTTTTGGTGGGGTAATTGGTGGGGTTGTCTTAAATTGATTTTAATACTTGATTACCATTAAAATTTATAAGGCTTTTCTTAGGTCTATTATATACTATATTTCCTTCCATTTCTAGTGCGATATGTTCATCTGCACCAGTCCACAAATGTGAATAGTGTTTTAACGTTATTTCTGGCGATGAGTGACCAAGTCTTTTACATAGTATCAGTATAGATATATTAAATTCATTTATGAGATAACTAGCGTGACTATGTCTTAATCCTTTAGCTTGAATTTTTTTAACTCCAGCTAGTTTAGCATATCTAGCAATTATTCTAGATATAGTAGATTTAATCATAGGTAAACCATCGTAAGAGAAAATAAAATCATCTTCATTACCTAAACCAATTGTTTTTTGAGTTTTCTTCCATTTTTTTAAAACTGAAATCGTGTCCGAGTCTAGACTTATAGTTCTTCTACCATTTTTAGTTTTTGTATAGGGGTTTATTGTCCAATCCTCTTTAGATTGTATTATTAGCATATTGTGAATACGTAACTTTTTATTTTTAAAATCTACATCATTCCACCTTAAGGCACAGCCTTCATTAACTCTAATACCCGTCATGAAATAAATCCATAACATAATAAAGTTCAAATGCTCATAAGTATTTCCTATATATATTTTAGATATTACAGCTTCAAATTCTGATTTTGTCCAGTATGGGACAGTAGCTTTCCCTTTAGGTATTGCTTTTGCACACTTTGATATATTTTGTTCTACATATCCCATTGTTAATGCAAAATCTAATGATTTTCTAAAAGCTCCAAATATCAGACTTGCGTAACTTTGAGAATATCCAGGACCACCCGATTCTTCTGAAGTTAAAAGCCAAATTCTATAATTTTGAACTTGTTCTAATGATATAGAACGTAATAAAGTATTAGAAAATCTATCTCTTATATCCTCTAGAATTTTCTTTTTTATACTAAAAGTACTTTTATCAACTGTAGATTGATAATAGGGAATATAGATAGAATCCATATATTGTTTATAAGACATTCTATAGTTAGAGTAGCCTTGTGCGTCATGATACTCATTTTTTATTCTAGTAAGTTCTCTGTATGCCTCAACTGCTGACGAAAATAGTTTTCCATTCTTATCTTTTCTTCCTTTTTTTCTGATTCTTTTCCCAGTTATTTTATCAATTCCAAGCTCAGTCTGATAGAAGAAGTTACCTTTTTCATCCTTGTATACTCCTGTATATTTAGTTTTAGTTTGTGCCATTAGAATTTCCCTCCGAAGTATTATTTACTTGAATAGAAATTCCTAATATATTTTCAACTACTGATTTAGGAACACGTCCTAATCTTTTATTGTTATAAAATGCATACCCTTGTTTTACCATAATTTGCTTCGCTTGTCTAATAATTGATATTGCAGTATGTTCTTTATAACCTAATTTCATTAATTCCGTTTTACTTATTGTGCAATTATTTATCATGTTTAAAATAATCTCCTTGCTATTTATTTTTAAATTTGAGATAATAGCAATAAATAGTAATATTGCTATTTAATCTTTTGGTTATCCTTTTTTGCTTTGGTCGGCGGAAGGATAATCTTTTTTTGTCCAATGCATATTTCTTATAATTTTTTTAATTATTATTTTTTTCAGCTCATCTTTCTTGTATGATTTTGGATTTGAGAAAATATATAGATACTCTGTATTTTTTCTATACCATATTCCTTTCCGTTCTTCTTTTGGAATTACTCGTTTATATGGGGTAGATAATAGGAATTTGTCAGTAACCTCTATTTGTAAATCTATTCTTCTATAAAATTGATCAGAATCTTCACCTGCCGAATCTTCAGCTTCGTAAAAGAACTTACCGGGGTCATGGGGTGCTGTTAAGATGATAACTTTAGAAATTCCTTGTTTATTATGATAGCGTGCAGAAATGGGTGAAATAGAGAACGGGTCTAAGAGTTTAAGCCAATTTGAAACATCCATACTGCTACCACGTATATCATCAAGCAATAATATTTCTTGTGAGTTAAACTCATCAAAAGCGTTAGTTGATGCCGTTATGCAGTGTTCCCAGATTTCTCCAGTATAGTGTAATGCAAGATGTTTAATTATTTTTATTAACTCTTTTGCAAATCTAGTTTTACCAATACCACTATTACCTTGTATATAAATAATAGTCTTTCTAAATTGTCCATCTTCTAAGTCATTAATAGTCTTTATAGTTTTCTTTTCGTTATATGTGTCTATCGCCTCATTAACCTTTCTTTTATGATGTAAATATATAGTATAGTATTCATTGGTAAGCAATATTTTATCTTTATTTATCTCACCATTTGCAATTTTTGAGATAAGCCAGTCGACACTCAAATTTGTTTCTTTAGCTGTTTTCGTTGCTCGTCCTTTAAACCAAGTATTAATTCTTTTTTTGTATATATCCATATAGTTTTCACCAAGAATAGTTAATACTTCTTCTGGTTTATATTGATGTTTATTTTCATCTTTAGCGTGAATCAAGTATGCCAAGCAATTATCGTAACCATACCTTCCAGATTTAAGCTTTTCTAAATATTGTGGATTTATACCAATAGCTAATGCTATATTGTTAAGCGTTGCACCTTTTTCAAATTTAAATAGTATATGTATATGTTTTGGTTTAAGTGTACTGTTATCTTCGTATAAGTCTTCATCATGAAGTATGGAATATACTTCAGATGGTATAATATCATTACTTTTTAATTTTGAAATGATTTCATCTAAAAGTGGTCTTAAATCACCGTTATTTGCTGTAGTTATTGAGTCCTTATTTTCCCATAAATCCCAATAAGCAGGGTCTAACTGTTGAACTAGCATTATTGTTTTTAAAATTGCTTCTTTTTTTATCATGGATTATCTCCTATTCTGAGAATATTTAAAATCGATTTTTAATTATTCTTTTAATTATTCTCTTGATTTTTCTTGATTTTATTTTTTTGAAAATCGACTTAAAGCATTGATTTTATTGGTTTTTTACTGCGTGGAACATTGACAAGCCCTGTTCCACGCAGGCGTTAGGAATTAATTAATAATTAACTCCATAATTTTAAAATAGTAAATTATGCGAAGAAAGTGTCGTAACATTCATAACTATCCATTAATGATTTCGCAAAATTATATTTGATTTTGAAACGATGTTCAAATTCGGACATTTGAATTTGCTTCTCTTCCAAACTCCTTGTATCATAGAAATATTCCATAATTTCATCGTAAAATCTTTCTGAAGAAATATATAAGTTAATAAAAGCATTAGATAATAATTCCACATTAAACGTACTTTTGGCAATATCCACAAGGAATAAATATTCATTAAATATCCATTCTTCTATTTCACTGATTTTATCATTGTTATAATCCTCTTCTCGCGTAAGTGCACGAAGTGATTCATCGTATAATCGTGCATATTCTCTTAATATTTTATCGTTAAGTACAATGTTAAATTGTTTAATTTTGCGCATTTGTTATGCCTCCTGAATTTATAAATTTTTAATATAAGGGGTTTCATAAAAATGGGGGGTTTCCCATTTTCTTCCCGATCCTTGTATTCTGGCAATTCCTTGCCCCTTTTTGTAGCTTCGTTTAGGTAGGTCTGCGAAGCCACTCATTAAATATTGTCTCTCCGTTGGAGAGTCAGCAGCCCCACCAAGCATAATTACAGCATCAGAACAGTTTACTCTAGCTAAGGATGGTAAAAATCCTTCTTTAGTGGCAAATTGAGATATTGCAATTATATGAATCCCTGCACTCGCTCCTGTAGCTGAAAGTCTGTTAATTGCTGTTATCCATCTGGATGTAATTTTTAGTGTTTTATCTGTTTTATCAAGCGATTCAAGAGAAGCGT
This sequence comes from uncultured Gemella sp., assembly GCF_963525875.1. Taxonomy (GTDB): domain Bacteria; phylum Bacillota; class Bacilli; order Staphylococcales; family Gemellaceae; genus Gemella. The sequence goes on from NZ_CAURMG010000042.1 coordinate 4,438, forward strand.
TTAAATTACCGAGTTCATCAAAGAAAATGGCTATATTAGGCATATCTTTCATATCTAGGTATTTATCCTTCCCAGCATTATTGATTTCTTGTAGTCTATTCTCCATAACACTACACCAGTATTCTGCACGTTTAACAATTTCAATAGGGTCACTTTTTCCGTTGAATTCTTTGACGTATCTATCGTATTTTGCTGAATTATATTCAACAATCCAGTTCTGTAAGAGCATTAATTTAGCCATATATTCACCAGCAAGAACTGACTTACCTGCACGTGTGCGTGCTATTATTGACAAATGAGCAGTAATATTGCATTGCCATACAAGATTTTTAGCCAGCCTAATATGGTGTTCAGATTCAGAGATATTTTCTTTTATATCACCAGTATTTTCAATAATTAATCTTTCTGATGTTATGCTATCTTCAAAATAGAATAGAATAAAACTATCATCAAGTGTTAACTCAGAGCTTACAACAGAATATTTTTGATATTTCCCAGACAATACTCCAGATATCTTTTGTTCAAATTTATCACGGTCAGCCCTGTCAAAATTTGAAATATTTTCTATAGCTATAAAACCTTCTTTTAAAGAACTATCAAGAAATACGTATATTTCTGGCATCTCTTCTCCATATCTAGTAGAATTACTAAGTTTTAGCACATCAGTGATTGTTTTATCGTTAAATAACTTATTTATTCTATTAGCTAATTTATTTGCTTCCTTATTCATTTTATCTATCTCTAATATAGAAACTTGTTCTCTGTGTTTAAGTGAAATTACTAAGCAGACCATAATTAGTGATAATAGACTTATAGATAAAATAAAATTGTAAAGTAAGTACTTTTTAAAGAAGTTATATAATATAAATGTAATTACCAATGAAAGGCAGATAGCTATTATCAAAACCACCGATATAATCTGATGGTTTTGATATTTACTATCGTGCTTTCTAATAATTCTGCGATACTTACTCATTTCGTTGAGCTAATTCAACAGATTCTGCTGAGTACCAACCATTTCCAGTCGATGTAGAACCGCCTCGTACATTTTTAAATACTAAAATTATACCAAATTTAACATCTAATTTTTGAGGGGCTTTAATAGTGTATTCTAGATTATTTTTTGTATCTACTATAGAATACTTAAATCCACCTTCGACTTCATCTATTACTCCTGTTGAAAATACAGGAAGTTGACGAATTACATCTGCTGTATACTCCTTACCAGTTGTTTTACTTGTTAGTACGACTTGTACTGTGGGGTGTTTTAAAACCTCCGCTAGTGTTTTATTCCAAATAGGTTTAGCCATTATATTTTCCCTCCTCTAATGACGTAATATATTTTTTGTAACAAGTTAGTCTTATCTTTGGTAGACACTTGTGATGATATATCTGAGTGTATTGAAATATCATTGAATATAATTTCTAGTTTATTTTTTAATATTATTAACTGAGAATAATATTCTGATAGTTCATTATTACTTAGATATTGAATATTGTTTAAATCGATAAGCCTTATAAATGAAAACTCATTTGGTGAATACCAAAGTTCATATAATTTATCTGGAATATTTTTTAAAAACATATCTTTTGATATTTTTTGATATCCAGTATTTCCAAAAGTTGATAGAATATCAACTTGGATTATTTTTGTGTTTTCTAACATAGTTATCACCATTACTGCTATTAAGCAGCCCTTTCTTTATATTAATATAAATTTTTTAGTTCGGTGGTTTTTCATTATTATTTTATTCCGTTTAATTTATAGGACTCTTATCTTCCACCTGTAAATAGTATACCACCAAAACTATTGATTTTTTCAGGAAAATATGATAAAATTTAAATTGAAAATTTCCGTTTTTTGAGGTGAGAATATGAGTTATATACTAAATTATTTTTGTAAATTATCGCAAGAGCGACTAAATAATAAGATTAAAATAATAAATAATGAGAGGGAACTTCTAAGAGAGAAACCCCTATATAAGGATTTAAAAAAGAGAATTACGTGCACAGATTTGTATAAAAATAAACCAAAGATTATAAAGAATATTCTGAATGAAGACTATACGCAGTTGAAAGATTTGTTAAGTTACACTATAGCTGAATCAATAAAAGAAAATATGAAGTTAAAACCCGAGGTTAAAACAAAAACTATTGACGATAATTTGAGTATACAGTTAAAAAGAGAAAATAGGGAGTTTTTATCAGTTTTAGAGATTTTTTGGGGGAATATGGAGGATATACTAAATTCCGATTCAGAAATTTATTATAATTTAATATTTAATTTTTGTTTAGATTTTTTGAAAGATGAAAGAACCCAAAATATAATGAATAAAAATTTAATCAATTATATCCCATATGCACGATATATGTCTTATGAAGATGCCATTAAGGAGTGTGGTGATAGTGATCTAATGTCTTTACTTATTGAAGAAAAAGCTAATGTAGATATTTTAGGTGAGGCAATATACAATTTTAGTAAGTCTGAGAAGGCGATAAAAGTTGCAAATTTATTTGTAGAGTTAATTAATTCTGAAGTTGTATACGATTCTAAAGATAGTAACAGAAGCTATGAAAAAAAAGTTGCAAATGTTTATTTTAAGAACTTTCATATTGCTTTTGAACAGTATCTAGATAAATTTTTAGAAATTATTTCATTGAATGAAAATAATTTTGGAGAGAGAGCATATGATATTATAAAAGAAGATTGTAAACTGATTTATGAAATTACTCGTGCTGAGATATCAGGAGTTATGGAAGATAGGTACTTAACTGTAGCGGAAGAACCCCTTTATGATGTTTTTCGAAAATTATCTGTAGCAAATTCTAACTATATCAATGAATTAATTGTTTTTCAAAAAAATCTTGAGGGAGATATAGAAAAGGAATACTTTAACAAAAAGCTATTCGATAAATATAAAACTCAATATTATTGTGAAGAACGATTTTTAGAACTTTGTTCACAAAAAGTAGTAGAGTTAAAATCTGAAATTGAAGAGTTAAATTCTAGATTTGAGAAATGTCTAGAGTTAAAAGAGTTTAAAATGGCAGAGAAAATATGGTCAGATATAGAATCAAAAGAATCAGAAGTGGAGGACCTAATATCTGAAATTGAGAAATGAATATAACTATAAGAAAAATGTAGTAAAATAGTAGAGGCAAATAAACTTTAATCTAAAATTAATAATAAAAGCATTGATAAAAGATACAGTAGTTATTTTTGATTTACACTTTCTGTATTAATAGAGAGGATTTCTATGATGAGTAAACTATAAAGAAAAAGTTTTTGATAAAATAAAAATATAATATTAAGCTAACAATAATTTCATTAATGTTAGCTTTAAAGATATTAAGAAAAGCACTATTCTAAAAAATTTAGAAAAGTGCTTTTTGTGTGTACAGAAAATAGCTAGTTATCATTTCTAAAACTACCTAAAATAATCCATAATAATCTTATTATTTTTATGTAAAAAAAGCTTGCGTTTTTTTTTTTTTTGATATAATGGTCGTAACTATATTATATAAATTAAATTTTTTCCTATTTTCATAGGAAGACAAATTATAGAAATTTGGAGGATATTATGGAAAAATCAAAAAAAGCCGTATCTTACCTACTAGCAGCGGCTGCATTAACTACAGTAACAACAGCTAGTGTAAATCAAAACGTTAAAGCTGAAAACGACGTAAAAGTAACTACTGAACCAACTCAAGAAACTGGTAAAGTAAGTGCTGTTGTATTAGAAAATGAGCAAGGTGCTGTAATCCGTGTTACTGCTCATGAAGATGTTCAGAAAGTTAAAACAACATATACAGTTGACGGAACACAAGCTAAAACTGTGAGCTTTGGTAATTTAGCTAAAGGTCAAGTAAAAGACATTCAAGTAAATTTTGGAACACAAGCTCCAGCTGTTAAAACAGTAAAAACATTACCTAACACAGCTGCTGTTAGCGACCGTGTGGAATTCGCTAAAACTGTGAAATCTCACGCTATCAAAGGTTCTGTAAGTTTTGAATATGAAACTGCAGAAGTAGCACCAACTACACCTGTTGTAACACCTACAGCCCCTACTAAACCAACTGACAGCGTTAAGCCTGTAAAACCAGTTGATACAACTAAACCTGTTACACCTACTAAACCAGTTGACACAGTTAAACCAACTGAACCAACAAAACCTGTAGATGTAACTAAACCAACTGAGCCTGTTAAGCCTGTGGATACTACAAAACCTACAGAACCAACAAAACCAGTTGAAAAACCAACTACTCCAGTAGGCACTCAACCAAAAGATGAACCTACTACTCCAACTTCTCCAAAAGAAGATAACGGAACTTGGAAAGAAGAAACTCGTACGCGTACAGTAACTGTAGATGAAGAATATACAGAAAATACAACTGAAGATGTGTTAGAAGAAAAACAACTGTTCGACATGTACATTGACCTAGTTGATGCAAATGGTACACTAATCAAACATCTTGGTTGGGATGATGAACTAACAGATGCACAAGTTGAAGATGAATTACTTGCGTTACCATCTACAGTAAAAGAACCAAAAGCAGTCTTCGTACGTAAAGTTCGTGAAACTAAAAAAGTTAAAGTTGGTACAAAAACTGTACCTGTAACTAAAGTTCGTAAAGTACAAAAACAAGAAACTTACACTGTATGGGTGAACTCTAAAACTGGAGAAGTTCGTACAGAACGTCCATAAAGCAAAACAAAAGACTAACCTTTTCGGTTAGTCTTATTTTTTTATATTAAGATGTATCGAAAGCACACCTTGAGGACATCCTTAACGAATAAGGCTTAATTAGTAGTACTATAACGTTTCACCTTGTTATCTTACTCTAATATACGTAGCACCATGTCCAACATTAGCTGTATTAAGAACCGTCTGGTTACCTTGCCATCCACCGTGAACAGCTTGTCCATTACCAGCATATACACCAATATGAGCAACCCCTAGTCCACCATCTGGATAATAAATTAAGTCACCCGGTACAACTTCCGAAGCAGGAACAACTGTCCCTAAGCTCATGTAACCAGCCGGCCAGTCGTGGAAATTAATACCTACAGATTTAAGTGCATTTGTTACAAGCATTGTGCAATCTTGGATTTTACCAATTTGAGCTAAAGCTGCATTATAAATAGCACTAGCTTTATCACCAGCAATTGATGCAACCTGTTTCGGTTCATCTTTCTTAACTTGGACTTCTTCTACTTTCTTTTTAGGTACTTCCTTTTCAACCTTTTTAATTTCTACAGGTTTTACCTCTTCTTTTTTAACCTCTTTTTGCACAACTTCTGGTACAGGTTTAGGTGCAACAGTTGCATTCATAACCGTTGGTTTAGGTTTACTTTCTTCCTTAACCACATCAAGAGATACTGGTTTAACCTCAGGTGTTTCTACTACCTTATTATCCACCTTAACTTGTTCCGATTGTGTCTTAAGAACTTGCCCTACGAAAATCAAGTTAGGGTTTGATATTGAATTGTACTGAACTAAGTCATTGACTGATACCCCAAGATTTCTAGAAATCTTACCTAATGTATCACCTAATGTTACAGTATAATACCCGTTCGACTTAGCTTCCTCAGCCTTCGCAACAACTGTTCCGTAACTAAGTTTATCCCCTGGGAAAATAAGAGAACTTGTTAGATTGTTATCCCTCATAAGTTGTTGATTATCTCAGTTTAATTTGATATAATCAGAGCTGGAGAGAGAAGTTAGGGAGTGTAAGACTTCCGATAAAGATGGTGGCTACTTCAATAAGAAAGGGGATGGTGCTATGCTCGCATACACTAAAATCTTGATGAAAGGAGTAGCAAGTTGTCAGCTTACGAAATTGTACAGACGATTATTGGAATAAATCTATTGATTGTTTCAGTAGTTAGTGCATGTATTGTAGCATTAAAAAAAGACAATAAAAAATAACCATCTTTATACTTTGGCAAGGTAAGATGGTTATATAATAACTAAACCAGAGCCACCGTCTTTAAAACGGCTCTCTCTTTTTTATATTTATATTTTAGCATAGATAAGGTAAGAAATCAAAGATTTTAATAAAAAGACCCCACGAATAATTTTTGGTGGGGTTTTTGGTGGGGAACCTAATTGAATTAAATAGATTTGCAACATTTATAACAACTAAAAACGCAGTTAAATTAGGATTCTCCATTCAAATTATATTTGTAATCTATTCCCATTCTATAGTTGCTGGTGGCTTACTAGTAATGTCGTAAACTACGCGGTTAACGTGAGCAACTTCGTTTACGATACGAGCTGAGATTTCTTCAAGTACTTCAAATGGAATGTGAGCCCAGCTTGCTGTCATACCATCGATACTTGTTACGGCACGAACTGCTACTGTATAGTCATATGTACGAACATCTCCCATAACTCCTACTGAACGAATGTCTGGAAGACATGTGAAGTATTGCCAGATTTCTCCTTCTAATCCACGTTTAGCGATAACATCACGTAAGATGAAGTCACTGTCACGAACGATTTGAAGTTTTTCTTCTGTTACTTCTCCAAGAACACGGATACCAAGTCCTGGTCCTGGGAATGGTTGACGCCAAACGATTTCGTGAGGAAGACCAAGTGCTTCACCTAATGCACGAAC
>NZ_CAURMG010000043.1:0-11033 GCF_963525875.1 uncultured Gemella sp.
AAGACACAAGATTTACTGATCGTTTCGAATTATTCATCGTTAGACGTGAACATGCTAATGCATTCAGCGAGTTAAATGATCCAATCGATCAAAAAGAAAGATTCTTAGCACAAATGGATGAAAAAGATGCTGGTAACGAAGAAGTTTATGAAATGGATGAAGACTTCGTAGAAGCATTAGAATACGGTATGCCACCAACAGGTGGATTAGGAATCGGAATTGATAGATTAGTTATGTTATTAACTAACTCAGCTTCAATCCGTGACGTGCTGTTATTCCCATACATGAAGCATAAATAAAAAAAACGTTGAAATATTAACGTTTGTAGAGGATGTCTAATAGAAAAAAGGGCAAACTTATAATACAACAAAATTATAAATTAAATCTCCCTAAAAATTAGGAAGCTTTAATAGAAAATTAAAGGGAGCTTAGTCTCCCTTTTATCATATAAAAAGATATATAAGGAGTATCCAATGGCAAGCTTTTTTGAAAGATTAAAAGAAAAATTCTCTGCTAAAGAAGAATTAAATGAAGAACTGATTTCACTTGATGAATATGAAGAGTTCGTCGAAAGTCAGTTTGTAACTGAAAAATTTAAAAAAGGACTTAAAAAATCACGAGATAATTTCACTAATGCACTTAATAACCTAATTAGTTCATATAGAGAAATAAATGAAGAATTTTTTGAGGATTTAGAAGAATTACTTATTCAATCGGATGTAAGTTATAACACTGTACTAGAATTAGTTGATTACTTAAAAGTAGAATCACAAAGACAAAATTTAAAAGAACCAAGTGAACTTCAAAGTATGATTATTGAGAAACTTGTTGATGTTTACATGGAAGGAACAGTAAAATCTGAGCTTAACTATGAACCAGAAAAAGAACTTTCAGTATTCTTATTTGTAGGGGTTAATGGAGTAGGTAAAACGACATCTATCGGTAAATTAGCACATAATCTTAAAAAAGAAGGAAAAAAAGTTCTAATTGCAGCTGGAGATACATTTAGAGCAGGGGCAATTGATCAACTTGATGTTTGGGCTAAGCGAAGCGGAGCTGATATAGTTAAATCACATGAAGGTGCTGATTCAGCTGCTATAATTTTTGATGCAATTCAATCAGCAAAAGCAAAAGGTTATGATGTACTACTATGTGATACAGCTGGTCGTTTGCAAAATAAAGATCACCTTATGAAAGAACTTGAAAAAATTGTTCGAGTAATTAAAAAAGAAGTTCCAGAAGGTCCTCATGAGGTGTTATTAACAATTGATGCAACAACAGGTCAAAATGGTATTCTTCAAGCTAAAACATTTAAAGAAGTAAGTGATGTTACAGGAGTTATTCTTACAAAACTTGATGGAACTGCAAAAGGTGGTATTGTTATTGCTATTAAGAAAGAACTAGGCATTCCGGTTAAGTTAGTTGGTTTAGGTGAAAATATTGATGATTTAGAAGTATTTGATCCTGAACAGTATATTTATGGATTATTCTATCAAGAAAATACAGAGAAAGATGATAATCAATCTGAAGAATAAATTTTAAAATTAAATAACAAAAAACTAATGGATTTTTTGAATTTGAATCCATTAGTTTTTTTACTAGATTCACATAAAATAAAAATGTGTAAGTTGTAAAATCTTACAGAAATATTTTAATATTGAATTTCAAATAATTTTCCAAAATTAATTGAAAAATATGCAAGAAAAGTATATAATAGATATATTAAGAAGGCAATAATATATGGAGGATTAAAATGGGATTTTTATCTAAATTATTCGGAAAACAAGAAGAACAAGTACATGAGTTAGTATTAAACTCATACATGAAAGGTAAAGTAGTAGATATTACTGAAGTACCAGATCCAGTATTTGCTCAAAAAATGATGGGAGATGGATTTGCGATTATTCCTGAAGAAGGAAAATTAATTTCACCAGTTTCTGGAGAAATTATCCAAGTATTCCCAACTAAACATGCTTTTGGTATTAAATCAGGAGATATAGAACTTCTTATCCACGTTGGATTAGAAACAGTTGCTATGAAAGGCGAAGGTTTTGAGGTAGCTGTATCTGCTGGAGATAGAGTTGAAGTAGGTCAAACTTTATTAACTTATGATTTAGAATTAGTAAAAGAAAAAGCTAAGGATATTATCACTCCTTGTGTAGTTACTAACATGGATGCAGTAACAAATATTGAAGTATTAAAATTAAATGAATTTGTTGATTTCTCACAAGAAGTAGCAAAATTAAAACTTAAATAGACCTAGGTCTATTTAAGTTTTAATATTAGTGGCGAATTTATGAATGATAAGAAATTTTGGAAGATAATTTATCTGTATATAACGAAATATAATTATAGTATTTTATATTATCGTCCGGAAAAAAAAGACGTTTGGCTTATTAATGAAGATAATGAATTAATAAGGTTTATATACGGAGATAGTTTTAAATCAACAGAAATTGACAGTATTGTTTCTAATGTTATTAGGAATGAAGTTAGACTTAAAAAAATGTTTAAGCTGAGTAGTTTAAAAATGAAAATCCTATATGTTTCTCCAGAATTTGATGAAATTTTAGATGATTATAAAAAATATAGAATTTCTAATAGTTTAATAATAGAGAGAATACTATATAATCAAAAAAATAGTAAATTGTTTTTAAGAGAAAAAGATGAACAATTTATTGAAGGAACGCCGGATACATTACGCTATAAAAATAGAGTAGTAGAGTTATATAAAAGACAAACACTTGATAGAAATTTATTTAATATAAAATATAATGGATTATCTATATTTTATTTGATTTTATTTTTAGTGAATTATTTAGTGGTTTATCTATCAAATAAAAATTCTTCTTTATATAAATATGTTGAATATAGTTATCAAAAAATAATAAGTGGTCAGTTTTATAGAATGTTTACTAGTGTGTTTACAGTTGATAATTCTATGAAATTATTTATGTTAATTGTGACATTCTTTGTTACTTCTATTTTATTTAATAAATCATTAAATGTATTGAAGAGTATTGGTATTTTATTTATCGTTTCTTTTGTTTTTAATTTATTATTAATATTTGGTTATTCGGGTGTACTTGATATTGCTTTGGTTTCAAATATTGCGGTATTAGGTTCTCTATTTATGGAACAACTGAGTAAGAAAAATGATAATTTGAAGTTTATGTATTCGGGAGCTATCTCAATAGTTTATTTAGCAACAGCTACGTTATTATTTGAAACTTCAATAGTGTTATATGTTTTTTCTTTTATCTTAGGAGTTTTCTTAGAGTTGTTCCTTATGAAGAAAAAGAATATGTATATTGCATTTGCTACTATACTTATTCTTAGTGTTATTGGAGAAGTATTATTGTTTTCTGGAATTAATACGAAAAGTGCAGTAAATAGGTATAGAGCTGGAAGAGTTGATAATAGGTTAGTTAAAACATATAGTGATGAAGATATTTTTAACTTAGAAAAAGAGTTAACTTCAAAAAACAAATCTGTGTTAACTTATTATGAATTAGGTATGGTAAAAATGACTACAGCTACTAAGCAAGATGCTAAAAAAGTATTTCTAGATGGGCTTAATTTTGATAATACATTTGCACCGATTTACTATAATTTAGCTGTCATTGAGCGACAAGAAGGAAATTACTCTAAGGCAAAAGAGTACGCTCAAAAAGCTTACGAATTAGATGGAAGAGAAATTAATAGAAACCTACTTGAAGAAATGAATAAGTTTTAAGGTGAGATAAATGATAAATTTTTATGATTTACAGCAATTTTTAAAATCTTTTGGTATAATAATATATATGAAGGATAGAAAACACACATTAAGTATGGTAGAATATGAAGTAAGAGAATTAAGACGTTTAGAATTGATTTCAAATGAAGATTTTATTAGGGCAATTGCTATAATAAGACATGAAGTTAATTATGAATTATCAAAAGGATAGGTGATAATAATGGAAAATAACCTTATTTTTATTAAGGTACGTAAAAGAATTGAAGAAGACGTTATGAAGATTGAAGAGATGATTAATGCTTGTGTATCAGTGAAAGGTCAAAGGAAATGCCCTTTATATCAAGATGTTATTGATACTCAAATTTATGGACTTTCAAAAGAAATAAACTTGGCAGTAGAAATAGGTTGTATCTCTCAAGAGGCAGGACGTATAATACTAGCAGATTTAGAAGATAAGGCTAGTGAAATGTATAATACTGTTATTCAAGAAAGTAAAGCGAATTAGTATGAAACTTTTTGGAAAAATACATAGATCTATAAAGCATGAACGCCGTCATGTCAGATTAGATTGGATGGTAGCTTTAACGTTACTAGTTTTGTTAGTTTTAAGCTGTATGATGGTGTATAGTGCTAGTATGATAGGAAATAAATATGGAACATTTACATCGGGCATTCCTGTAAGTGAGACTTATTTCCTACAACGACAAGCCATGTGGGCAATTCTTGCCTATTTAGCGTTCTTACTATTTTCGGTTGCTATACCGTTTGAGGTTTTTAAAGAGAAGGAATTATTAAAATATGGTTTTATTGTAATGTTTATTTTACTTTTAATACCACAATTAATGCCTGCAATTAATGGTGCGAAATCATGGATTAGGATAGGTTCATTCAGTTTTCAGCCTTCTACTTTAGCACAACTTTTTATTATTATGTATATGGCTTTTATTTTAGAAACAAGAAAAGTGAAGTTGAGACAAATATGTACTAGTTCAGAACTCTTGAAAATCTTTAGTATTCCTCTTGCACTTGTTACGTTAATAGCTGCGCAAAATGATACGGGAATGATGCTTATTACTTTATCAGTAATTGGAATAATGACGCTATGTTCAAATATGCATTCACAAAATGTAAAGAAAATTATTTCTCTTGCGTTGATTGCTGGAGCTGTGGTACTTATGCTGTTTACGATAAAAAGTACATTGTTTAGTAGCGGTACTTCTTACAGAACAAATCGTTTAAAAGTGTTTGTTAACCCATTTTCAGAAGATTTGGCAGCTGCTGCTGATCAAGTAATAAATTCATATGTTGCCTTTGGTAATGGTGGATTATTTGGTAGAGGTTTAGGTAACTCTATTCAAAAATTAGGATATTTACCCGAAGCTCATACAGACTTCATTCTTGCCATAATTGCTGAAGAATTAGGATTTGTTGGTGTTGTATTTGTTGTTACATTATTGCTTGTACTAATAGGTAAAGTAATTTTTTCAGGAACGAAATCAAGAAATACATTTTCAGCAATGTACTCTTTAGGATTTGCAAGCTTATTAGTGGTACAAGGAGTAGTAAACATAGGCGGAGTAACAGCTTCTATTCCGATGACTGGGGTACCATTACCATTTATTAGTAATGGTGGTAGTTCTATTTTAATTTTAAGTATAGGATTAGGTATAGCTACTAATATATTAGCTCATGTAAAATACTTACGAAGTAATAAATAATATTTAATATTCGGATTAATATTTAAAATATTAGTCCGAATTTTACTTTTAAAGAACATATTTTAGATATATAAATTGTGAGGAGTGGAAAAAATTATAAATTATTATGATGAGACTTGCTAACTTAAGACAATCAAGCTATAATAGTAAAGGTAACTTTTAAAGGAGATTTTAAATGAAATTAGAACAATTTGATTTTTATTTACCTGAGGAGCTTATAGCACAAACACCTCTTTTAAAAAGAGACACGAGTAAGTTACTTTGTGTAGATAGAAAAAGTAATACACATGATCACAAAGTTTTTTCAGATATCATAGACTATTTTAATTCTGGGGATACTTTAGTTCTTAATAATACTCGAGTTATGCCGGCTCGTTTATACGGAGCAAAAAAAGATACTGGGGCTGCTATAGAAGTATTATTATTGAAAAATTTAGGGCATAATGATTGGGAATGTCTTGTAAAACCTGCTAAAAGGATAAAAGAAGGAAGTATAGTTTCTTTTGGTGATGGTGTAATGGAAGCAGTATGTACGAAAATTTTAGATGATGGATTTAGACATTTTGAATTCAAATATGAAGGGATTTTTCAAGAAAGATTAGATGAACTTGGAACTATGCCACTTCCTCCATATATTAAAGAGCGTTTAAGTGATAAAGAAAGATATCAAACAGTTTATTCTAAAGAGGTAGGAAGTTCGGCTGCACCAACTGCCGGGTTACATTTTACGAATGAACTATTAGAAAAAATAAAAGAAAAAGGTGTAAATATAGCTTATTTAACTCTTCATGTTGGATTAGGTACTTTTAGACCTGTTGCTGTAGAAAATATTGAAGATCATGATATGCATTCAGAATACTACACTTTGGATGAAAAAACAGCTGAAATAATAAATCAAACAAAAGAAAATGGTGGAAGAATTTTCTCTGTGGGTACAACTTCAACGAGAACACTGGAAACAATTGCCCGTGATAATAATGGTAAGATTGTCGCGGCATCTGGATGGACTAATATTTTTATTTATCCAGGATTTGAGTTTAAATGTGTTGATGGTTTAATTACAAACTTCCATTTACCAAAATCATCGTTAATAATGCTTGTTAGTGCATTTTATGATAGAGAAAAAGTTATTGAATTATACAACGTAGCAGTTGAGAATAAATACCGTTTCTTCAGTTTTGGAGATGCGATGATAATAATCTAGTTTAAGAAAGGAAACATTTATATGAGAGATGTAAAAGAAAATGCAGTTTGGTATGAACATATAAAAACTTGTAAACAATCTGGTGCAAGATTAGGAATAGTACATACCCCACACGGTAGTTTTGAAACTCCTGTATTTATGCCGGTTGGGACTCAAGCTACTGTTAAAGCAATGTCACCTGAAGAAGTAAAGGGAATGGGTGCAGATATTATTTTATCTAATACATATCATCTTTGGTTACGCCCTGGTGAAGAAATTGTTGAAAAAGCAGGTGGACTTCATAAATTTATGAATTGGGATGGGAGTATTTTAACAGATTCAGGAGGATTTCAAGTATTTTCTCTAAGTGAAATGAGAAAAATAGAAGAAGAAGGAGTTCATTTTAAAAATCATTTATCAGGAGAAAAACTATTTTTATCACCAGAAAAAGCAATGCATATTCAAAATGCTTTAGGTTCTGATATTATGATGGCTTTTGATGAATGTCCAGATTATAATCATGACTATAAATATATTCGTCAGTCGGTAGAAAGAACAAGTCGTTGGGCAGAAAGATGTTTAAAAGCTCATAAAAATCCTAAAACGCAAAGCATCTTTGGTATAGTTCAAGGAGCTGGATTTAATGATCTTCGTGAACAAAGTGCTAAAGATTTGGTAAGTATGGATTTTCCTGGATACGCTATTGGTGGGTTATCTGTAGGAGAACCAAAACACGAAATGTATAGAGTTTTAGAACATGTAACACCGTTATTGCCAGCTAATAAAGCTAGATATTTAATGGGAGTTGGATCTCCTGATGCTTTATTCGAAGGTGTGTTAAGGGGAGTTGATATGTTTGATTGTGTATTGCCAACTCGTATAGCGCGTAATGGTACTTGTATGACTTCTGCAGGACGAGTAGTAGTAAAAAATGCTAAATATGCAGAAGATTTTACACCACTTGATCCAGAATGCTCGTGTTATTGTTGTAAAAACTATACAAAAGCTTATCTTCGTCATCTATTCAAAGCTGATGAGATTTTTGGAGCTAGACTAGCAACTACTCATAATATCCATTTCTTAATTAATATGATGAAAGATATTCGTCAAGCTATAAAAGAAGATAGGTTATTAGACTTTAAAGAAGAATTCTTTGAAAAATATGGATTGAATCAAGAGAATCCTAAAAATTTCTAATAAATTATAAAAAAATAGTATAAAAGGTTTATTTTTTACTTACTATATAGTAGAATAAACATATATATAAATAAACGGAGGTAAAACATGCAAGGTTCATACGTAAATATTATTATGATTGTATTCCTTTTTGGATTTATGTATTTCATGATAATTAGACCGCAATCTAAAAGAAATAAAGAATTAAAACTTCTTCAAGATTCATTAAAAGAAGGAGATAGAATTGTAACTTTCGCAGGAATTTACGGAGATATCGTAGAAGTAGGGACAGTAACAGTAAAAGTAAGAATTGCACCGAAAGTAGAAATCGAAATAGATCGAAATGCTATTCGTAGCTTAGTTGCAAAATAATTAATTAAAAAGGGCTGTGTAAACAGTCCTAAATTTTTAAAAAAGTGTATATGAAGATTCATAGACGCAGTGGTTTATTGATAATTAATAAACTTTGTGGGGGTGACTAGACAGAATTTATTTTGTCGAGTCACTCCCTAATTTTTTTATTAAGAAAAGTGTTAAATTAAGTATATAGTATGAAAAATACTTTGATAAATTATTATATAATGAAATAATTATAACCTTGTAGATATGTAAAAATTAGATAAAGAGTAACAAAATGAGTAAAAATTTTAAAAAGATAAATAGAAAAATAAGAAATATATATTTATCATATAACAAAAAGTATAAACATATATTAAAAATTAAAATTGTCATTATTTGAATTTTCGTGTATACTAATTAGAGTATAGAATAAATAGTTAACAAAAAATATTGTTAATGAATTTTTATATGATATTTTTTAAGGTTTATAAGTATGGAGGAAATATGCTTAAACATAAATTAGATAATAAAATAGTTAAATATGGAATTAAAAAATTGAGTTTTGGTATCGCTTCAGTTGCTATTGGAGCATTTATATTTTTAGGAAGTGATGCGAGTGCTCATGAAATTGGAAACACAAACGTAACAAGTACAAATATAGAAAATAGAGTAACAACTTCTAATGCAAATAATAATAATTTAAATAATAGAGAGAATAGTGTTCTCGTTCCAGCTGAGAATAGAAACAATTCAACTCAAAATACAGAGACTATAAATTCATCTACTAGATCAACAAGAAGTGTAACTACTTCTACAGCCGAAAATAATACTGTTAATCAAGCTGATTCTAACAGTAACCAATCTTCAAACAGTAATTTAAACGTTTTGGATAGACGAACTGATGATAGTCAAAATATTGCAACTTTATTAACGAATATAATTAATAAAAATACAGAAAGTAATACTGTATCTAGTTCTTCATCTCAGGATGTAGAAGCTCCTGTAGAAAAGGGTACAAAAATTATCTCTCGTTTAACTGCTAAATATGCACAAGATATAGCCAAAGGTTATATTGGATTAGAAGGTGGGAAATACGATAGTTTAATCTATAAAAAAGCTGTACTTAATCCTGATGGAGATGATGATGGTGATGGTATTGCGAATAAAGACGAATTGTATATCTATAAAAAAGATGGGAGAACATATTTAGGATATGATATTCACCCAAGACTTGCAGATACAGATGGTGATGGTCTTAATGATAAAGAAGATAGAGACAAATTAATTTGGAATATTTCAGCAAGAGATATGGCTATGTTTATGAATCTTGCATATGAATCAGATGAGAATGTAAAAAATATTTTATCTAATAAATTGCCAATTGTTTTAGAAAAAGATAAAATTAAAAGACTTACTCATAGTGAATTATCTCCGTATTGGACTGTGAAGCAAACATTTCATCAGAATAATGGATTAGATGCGGTATTGTTTGAAACAAAAAATAATTTCCCATTTTTAAAAGGTGAGAAAATTCAGGTTCTTGCATTCGCAGGAACTAATATGGGACAAGGTGGAGACTTGAAAGCAGACATAGCATTAGCTTTCGGGAATGAATCAAATCAAAGTGAGGCTGCTAAAGAATTAATAAATAGCTTTAGAAATAATAAAGAATTTACAAATCTATATATTACAGGTCATTCTTTGGGTGGATATTTAGCTTTAAGAGCTAGTGTTTTAGCCGAGAAAAATAAATATAATTACTATAGAGAAACATATACTTTCAACGCGCCTAGAATAAAAACAGGTGGTTGGTTCTGGGGAGTTCCGGAGGAAGAAGAAAATATTTCTAATGATATGATGCAAATCGGAAAAATTAAAAATTATTTTACTGATAACGACAATATCATACCTGGTAACTTGAGACCAAAATATGTTAAAAATGTAGGAAGTAGCCAAGGAAAGCATTCTTCAACATCTTATTTTGAAAGTAGAATGAATAGTAATACAGATTTTAATTTTGGTACAAGACAAAATATTGATGGAAAAGTTGTAAAAGTAAATAATATCAATAATTTAAAAATTGTAAAGCCTGAAAAGGGAACATTAAATAAAACATTCTTACCGAAACTAGTAGATAAAAATCCAGTTTCTGTAATTATTGGAGATATATTAAAAGATAACGATATAATAAACAAAGTAAATAAGAGTATATTACCTGTAAATACTAAGTTAACTGTTGTTAAAAAAGATGGATTGACTTCTTTAGGTACAAAACATGCAAAAGTAAAAGTACTATATCTTGATGATAATACTAGTAATGAAATTGACGTGCCGATCCTAGTAAATGAGGCTAATAAACAAGAATTAAATTCTGTAGTGAATGCTGCGCATAAACTAATAGATACTATTGTTGATTTATCAGATAAAACAGCAAATTCTGTAAATAATTATTCTCTTGCTAAAACAAATTTATCAACTAAATTAAGTGAAGCTTCATTAGCTCTTGCTAATACTTTATCTACACAACTAGTTATAAATAATATGACTAGAGAATTAGCAAGACTAGGAATGGATGTTATTAATAAACGTACAGCACTAGAATTAACTGAAGCAGGTAAATATTCACCAAGATTAATTGATGATAATAAAATTCTATTACGTCAAGGAAGTAATATAAATCTTGACAGTGTTGTTAAGAAAATTGTAAAAGATGGAATCCCGAAAAATATTAATTACGAATTAGTAAATAGTACTAATATGAATGAAATAGGTGATATCAATGCTACTATTAAAGCTAAGTATAGTGATAATTCTTTTGATTTAATAAATATTCCTATTCGTATTTATACAGATTCTAAAGGTGAGGCGCTAAGAGAAGAAG
>NZ_CAURMG010000044.1:0-10850 GCF_963525875.1 uncultured Gemella sp.
GTTGACGCCAAACGATTTCGTGAGGAAGACCAAGTGCTTCACCTAATGCACGAACTTCATCTTTGAATAAAGTGTTAAGTGGCTCGATCAGAGAAAAACGCATGTCTTCTGGTAATCCACCTACGTTGTGATGAGATTTGATTGTTTGAGCATTCTTAGTTCCAGATTCGATAACGTCAGTGTAAAGAGTACCTTGAGCTAAGAATGGTACGTCGTGTAGTTTAGCACATTCTTCATCGAATACATAAACGAATTCATTACCGATAATTTTACGTTTTTGTTCTGGGTCACTTACACCTTTAAGTTTTCCGAGGAATCTATCTTTTGCATCGACTTTAATTAGATTCATGTTGAATCCACCTTCGATTTCTTTACTGAATGTGTTCATTACAGCTTCAGCTTCACCTTTACGAAGTAAACCGTGGTCGATAAACATACAGATTAGTTGATCTCCGATTGCTTTATCTAATAAGGCTGCAACAACCGATGAGTCTACACCACCAGATAATGCACAAAGAACTTTTTGATCTCCAACTTCCGCACGAATTTCTTTAATTTTCTCATCGATGAAGTTTTGAATAGTCCAGTTTTCAGTACATTTACATACATTACGGATGAAGTTTTTAATTAAGTCATAACCGTATTCTGAGTGACGTACTTCCGGGTGGAATTGGAAGCAGTAGAAGTCTTTTTCTACATTTTCAGCAGCTGCGATAGGACAGTTATCACTTGTCGCTACAACTTTGAATCCTTCAGCAAGTTCAACAACTTTATCAGAGTGACTCATTAATACTTGTTGAGTTGCAGGAGTACCTTTGAATAATTTAGCTCCTGGAGTTACGTCAACATTGTGAGCTCCGTATTCTCTACTAGTCGCAGATTCTACTTTTCCTCCTAGTTTGTGTTGCATAAGTTGCATTCCGTAACAAATTCCTAATACTGGAATACCTAGGTTGAAAATCTCATCATCAATTGTAAGTGAGTTTTCTTCATATACTGAGTTAGGTCCACCTGAAAGGATAATTCCTTTAGGGTTCATTTTTTTGATTTCTTCAATAGAAATTTCATTGTCGTGTAGTTCAGAATATACACCAAGCTCACGTACACGGCGAGTGATAAGTTGGTTATATTGACTACCGAAGTCAAGAACTAATATAAATTCGTGTTTCACGGTTTTCCTCCTAAAATATACTTTTATTAATATAAACTATTATATCAAGAAGTTAAAGATATGTAAAATCTTAAATGTTAGAATTTTTGTGGATTTTTCTGGTGAAATATTGATTTTTTAACGAAAAAACAGTTAAAAACGAATTTTAACTTTATGAAAGGGTAGAAAATTCGTGAAATGAGATTTTAACTTTTCAAAAAAAATGATAATTTTGATTTATACGAACTATAGGCAAGAGAAAATTTTATAAAATTTTTTTGGAAAATGTTATAATAAGTTTATAGAAAGTAGGAGGAAAAATAATGGTAAGAGCATATATTGGAACATACACAAAACAAGATAGTGAAGGAATATATTTAGTTGAGCTATCTGAAGAGGGGAAAGTACTAGAAGTTAGAAGTGTAGCTAAGGTTGACAATCCAACGTATTTAGCATTGTCTAATGATAATAAATATTTATATAGTGTATCAAGAGTAGATGGAAAAGGTGCTGTTACAAGCTTTAAAGTTCAAGAAAATGATGATTTGAAAGAATTAACATCGGTTGTCCAAGAAGGAAATCCTCCTTGTTACGTGGAGTTAAACTCGGATAAAAACACTTTATTATCAGCGAACTATCATTTAGGTACGATTGATAGTTATTCTGTTGAAAATGGGGAGCTTGTGAAACTCTTATCAACAGATCATCACGAAGGAAGTGGAGTACATGAAAGACAAGAGAAACCTCATGTGCATTTTTCAGGATTTTCCCCAAGTGAAAAATATGTCTTCTCATGTGATTTAGGAACTGATGAGATTACATCGTATAAGCTTAATGTAGGGGTTTTAGAAAAAGTAGCTACTTTTAAAGTTAAAGATGGAAGTGGAGTACGCCACATAGTTTTTAGTAGTGATGAAAAACAAGCTTTTGTTATGACGGAGCTTACTAGTGAAATTATCGCTTTTGATTATGATGGAGAAGGAAACCTAACAAATCCAACATATTATCTTACATTGCCAAAAGATTTTGTACTAGAAAACAAAGGTAGTGCTATAAAAATTTCAAATGACAATAGATTTATTTATGTTTCAAATAGAGGGCAAGATGCAATTGTTGTCTTTGAAAATACTGACAAAGGACTAGAGATAGTTCAAACTGTTAGTACTTTTGGTGAAGGTCCTAGAGATTTTGATTTATCAAAGGATAATAACTTAGCTATAGCAACAAATGAGAATAGTGGAACAATTACAGTTTATACAGTTAATAAGAAAACAGGAGAGCTAACTGTTGTTGCTTCTGAGGTAGTTGTACCAGAGGCAGTTTGTGCTAAATTTATTTAAATAGATACTTTTATTGAGTTTGGAAATAAGAAGAAACCTAAGGTGAGATAATATCATCTTAGGTTTCAATTTTATGAATTTCTTTTTTTTACAACAAAAAATGGTGCTCCAAAATTACAATATTCTAGTATATAATCTTCTAGGTTGTTGATATTTTTGGGATTATTGTTATCTTTAGTTAAAATAAATCCACTTAGTCGCAGTTTATCATGAGAAATATCTCCAACTATGTAGGGTTTATTTTTTAGTACATCTACTAATTTTTCTTCAAATGTTTCTTTTTGAAATGCATCTTTGAAATTGTAGACAAGCTCATATATTGCACCATCAACTTCGAAGACTAAATTATTTTGATCCATAGTTAATCCTTTCTAATAGCTTGTTTCATTACGTATAAAGCGGCGAAAACAAGCGTATATATAGCTAGTACACCAGTAGCAAAGAACTTGGTACGATCTATTATGATAGTAGTTTTTTCTAGATTTCCTTTATTATTAAAGTTATCATCGTTAATGAAAGTTGCTTTTACTTTTGCAAGTTTTCCAGCTGTATCATTAGATTTAAAGTCAGCAAAGACAGTTCCTTCATTAGCAGATATTGTTTCATATTTTTGGAAAAGAAGAATTTTTTTATTCATAAGCAAGTACGTTACATCTCTTATTGAATGTTTTTCATAAAATAAATCGTAAATATCATTTTCAAATGTGATACGTTCACTGTTGATTGTATAAGTACCAGCTTTAAGTGCAAGTTTGTAATTATAGTTTGTGAATAAGTAATCATAAGTTTTTTGAAGTTTTTCAAAATATGATGCTTTATCATCGTTTTGATTTAACACGGTGATGACTAATTTAGTATTACCACTGTATGCATAAGTTACACTATTCTTATCAGAATAATCAAGACCAAGAACTCTAAATTTATCAGACTCCTTAAATTCAACAGTATTCTTGATTGTTTCTCCAGTAGATAGAGTAAATTCTGGATTTTTTGTTATTTCTGTAATCTTAGGATAACTTTTTAGTATTAAACTAGTAAGGAAAGAAATATTTTTTGCAGTACTAGTATTTTTTTCACTATTATCCAGTGATTCTAATTGTGTATCATGAAGAGACATAGCCCCTAGTATGTCTTTAGCTTTTTCAATATCCACATTAAAGTGATTGAAAACAACCTGATTTAAGCTATTAGAATTCTCATTTTCTAATAAGAATATTGCATCTTTGACAGTGATTGATGACTCATATTTGTATTTTGATAAGATTTCATCATTAGATGTAATTGTAAGTTGTGTTTCTAATGTTATTTTATTATTTTTTAAATTATCAGCAAGTAGGTAAAGGGCAAGATAGTTTGGTAGTTTACCTACAGATACTTTTTCATTTTCTCCGCGTTTAGAAATGATTTTACCTGTATTTAATTCCGAAACAACAAGGTGAGCATTAACATCGCTGAAGTTTGTAACTGCATTGTTATCTAAAAATGTATCATCAGCTTTTGAAAAGTTTGGAATTAGAAATATAAGAAGTAAAATCAAAATACTAATTTTTTTTAGTTTCATTATTTAAAATCCTTTATTTCGAAGTTGTTCAAGTTAAAATCTTTCATTATTATAAATTTATAAAAAATTCAATTTAAACATATACTTTCTAGTATATTACAAAATAAGGAAAAATTCCAATAAGAAGTAGATATATTTTTAAAAATATTATTGAAGAATATTCAAGGATTTGAAAGTAATAGATAAAATGGTATAATTAAGTGATATTTGATTAAAATAAGAGAAAGTTGAGACTTGAAATGAAATATGATGTAATTGTAATAGGTCTTGGTAGCGCAGGGCTTATGATAGCAGATAGACTTAACGACAGTGGTTTAAAAGTGCTGATACTCGAACAAAATAGAAGAGCGGGGATTAAACTTCTTTTAACGGGTAATGGGCGTTGTAATGTGATGAGTAGTGATAATGCAGAAGATTTTGTCGCTGCTGTTCATAATGGTAGATTTTTAAGAAGTGCATATCATAAATATAATATTAAGAAATTTTTTGATAAACATAATTTAAAATTAAAACAAGAAAATAGAAGGCTTTATCCTGCTAGTGAAAAGGCTAGAGATGTAGTTAATACTTTTAAGATTGACCATGCAAAGATTAACTTTAAAGAAAAAGTAGAAGATTTAGTATTTGTAGATGATAAGTTAGTTGGAGTGAAAACAAATGTTGATACGTACTATGGAAAGAATATTGTTGTCTGTGCAGGTGGAAAGACATATCCGCAAAGTGGAAGCGATGGTTCGTTGCATAAAATATTAAAAAAACATGGTGTAAAAATTACTAAAATATATCCTAGTGAAGTAGCATTGATTTTTGATGATTTCAGAGAATTATCAGGAGTTGCATTGCAAAATGTGAGGATGTTCCATAAAAAAAATGAAAGAAGCGGAGACTTACTATTCACCCATAAAGGCTTAAGTGGGCCATTATCAATATCTATGGGAGAATTTGTAGCTCGTTATCCAGAAGATAAGTTTTATTTAGATTTTTATCCTGAGCTTAATGAGGAAGTGCTATTTTCTAAACTTTGGGAAAATAATAAGTTTTTACATGGGAAATTACCGAAAAGTTTTTATAACTTTATGCTAGAAAAATATTTCCCGGAAAATGTTAGTAAAAAAGAATTAAGAAAATTTGTTGAGAAAATTAAACGTTATGAATTAACAAATGTAAAAACTATGCCACTAGAATATGCATTTACTACTGCTGGTGGAGTAGATCTTAAGGTAGTAAGTCCAAAAACATGTAGTCATAAAAAAATAGAGAATTTATATTTTGCTGGAGAGATTTTAGATTTACACGGAGAAATTGGTGGGTATAATCTTATGGTTGCATGGTTTACTGGAATGATTGTAGCCGATGCAATTAAGGAAAAATATGGAAAAGAATAAGAAGGGTAACACTAAAGGAGATATACAAAATCCCTATTAGTGTTATTTTTTGTTTACTTTTAGCAAAAGGAATAGTATAATAGTTTTATTAAATTGAATATGAAAGGTAAAGAAAAGTGAAAAAACATTTTAAAAAAATATTAGCGACGTTATTAGTTGTACTAGTTGTTGCGTTCGGCTTTATTGGGAATTATTTCTATAATTTTGGATTGAATCCAAAAGTTGATAAGAGCGCTATAGTTAACCAGGATAGTGACGGTAGTAAAGAAGATAAAACAGCAGTAAACAAGTGGTTTGATGAAACGAAGCAGGTCATTGAGATGCAATCGGTAACTAAGAATAAATTAGTTGGTTATAAATTTGTTAACCCTAATGCGAAAAAATGGGTTTTTGTTGTTCATGGATATACTAGTGATGCTAAGAAAATGGCAAACTACATAAAAAAATTCTATGATATGGGTTATAGTGTATTTGCACCAGATTTAATTGCACATGGTAATAGTGAAGGTAATTTTATTTCTATGGGTGGTTATGATTCTGATGATTTAGTAAATTGGGTTAAGAAAATATCGGCAGAAAACAATGGAGCTGATACTGCATTATTTGGTATTAGTATGGGAGCTGCTACAGTAATGAATGCAGTAGGTAAGGATTTACCATCTAATGTAAAAACATTTATAGAAGATAGTGGATATGTGAATTTAAATGTAGAATTTACATATCAATTGAAAAAATTATTTAATTTACCAAGTTTCCCTGTAATTCCTGCAGCAAATACTGTGACAAAAATCCGTGCAGGATACTTTTTTGGTGATGTTGATGCAACAAAGGCTTTAAAAGAAACTAAACTTCCTGCATTAGTATTACACGGGGAAGAAGATGGTTTTGTACCGATTGAACATGGGAAGGCTGCTTATGATTTAATAAATTCTAAAAAAGAATTTCACAGTTTCCCAGGTATGAAACACGTTCAGGCCGAAAGAAAATTTAGAGATCAATATTGGAATATTGTAGGTGAATTTTTAAAGAAAAACTTTGAATAATAAAGGAGAAGACGATTGATAAAAATATCAATCGTCTTATTATGATATATCTTAATTTAAAAAACTTTTTAGTGATTTATTTGTGACTATTAGATTATTATTAGTTATTCCCCTACAACAACTAATTCTTTGTTAAGTTTGTTTAGAACTTCGCATCCGTCTTCTGTTACAAGAACAAGATCTTCAATACGAACACCGAATTCGCCTGGAAGATAGATACCCGGTTCGATTGAGAAAATCATACCTGGTTCGCATTTAGTTTCATTTACACTTGAGATATCGCCGTATTCGTGACATTCAAGTCCGATGTGATGACCTGTGCGGTGAGTGAAAAATTCTCCGTATCCTTTTTCAGTAATGTAATCACGACAAGCTGCATCGATATCGCAGAATCTAACTCCTGGCTTAACAAGAGCAACACCACGTTTTTGAGCTTCTAATACAGTTTCGAATACTTCGCGAGCTTTTTCACTTGGTTGTTTCCAAAATACTGTACGAGTCATATCAGAACAGTAATTATCTTTGATTCCACCCATGTCGATAATGATAGAATCACCAGGTTTTAAATATCTGTCTCCTACTGTTCCGTGAGGGTTAGCTCCGTTTGCTCCGTATCCTATGATTGGATCAAATGATAGACCTTCAACACCAAGATCTTCGTGGATAGCTAGTAAGTCTTTAACGATATCTTTTTCAGATTTTTCAGCAGCGATACTGTTGATAACTCGTTGACAAGCTTCATCATTAAGAAGAGAAGCACGACGCATAAGATCTCTTTCTTCTTCGTCTTTAATCATACGAACGCGGTCAACGATTTGTGATACGTCAACAAATTTATTTTCAGGTAGGTACTCCATAAGTGGTAGTAAAAACCTAGCTGGAAGGACTTTGTCAATACCAACTACTGCACCATTAGAAATAGATTTAGCTAGAATTTCTATAGGTTTATCAGTATCAGAATATACAACTTTTTCTAATCCAAGATCTTTTTCCAATGGGAATAAAGCATTGATGAATAGTTTGTGATTACCGTTTTCATCAAGAAGTACTGCGTAAAATCTTTCACCTGGATGCTCTAGGTGCCCTGTTAAATAGAAGATTGAATAAGGATCGCTAATAAGTGCTTGATTGATTCCTTGTTCTTTCATTTTAGATAAAATTTTATTAGTTCTTGAAAGTTTCATATTATACAACTCCTTTAAAAATATTATGAACTTTAATATAATTATAACATTTAGAATAACTAATTTCAATAGTGATAAATAAATACTTATATCGTTTTCAAAAAAATAGTTGAATGATAAAATATGTTGTGATATAATAAAGAAAAAAAGTGGTTATCCACTAAAGAAAGAAGGGGTTTTTATGTCAGAAACGGTTAAACATAAACCGTGGGGTTTTTATATGAGTTCAATCACGTTCGGGATAGAGCGTTGTGCATACTATTCTTCTAAATGGCTGATTATCATTTATGTTACAGCAGCTGTGATTTCTGGAGGAATGGGCGAAAGTGGTCTTGGACTAGGGAAAGTTGAAGGTGCTGCGATGCAGTCGAACTTAGTAGCATTCACTTATCTTGCGCCAGTATTATTAGGTTTTATCGCAGATAAGTTGATAGGGGCCAGATATCTGATTCCAGTAGGTCTTACATTAATGGGATTAGGTTATGGTTATGCAGGTTTTGTAGGTTCATACACTTCATTGTGGACAATGATTGTTTTAGTTTCTATCGGAACTGGATTTTTCAAAGGTAACCTTCAAGCGGTAGTAGGGAGAATTTTTGAGGGAGATCAAAAACGTAAAGACGATGCTTTCTCAACAATGTATTCATTCATTAACATGGGGTCTTTCGTTGGTACTACGGCAGTTGGGGTTTTATATGTTAAACTTGCTACAGCAAGTTCAAATGGATATCTGCAATGCTTCAAAATAGCTGGATTGCTTTGTCTCTTTGGAGCTATTTGGTTCATTTTAGGTTATAAATCTTTAGGTGAAGTAGGAAAACGTCCATTTGCTGAAGGTGAAGAAAAACACGAAACTAAAGTTAAAGTTAATCGTTCATTGGAAAAATATGAAATTCGTCGAGTATATTCAATCGTTATAATTTCATTATTGTCTGTGATTTTCTGGACTTTCTGGTACTTAACTTATGTAATTCTATATGATTACATGCCGAAATTTGTTGATGATAAATTAGGTACATTTACAGTTCCAACTTCATGGTTAGACTCGCTTAATGCTTTTGCTTGTATTGCTTTAGGTCCAATTTTAGGGGCTTTATGGTATAAACTTGCTAATCGTCCACAAGGAGACTGGAGTCTATACAAAAAAGCATCAATCGCGTTATTCCTTCTTGGAGCAACGTTTGGTGTTCTAGCATTAACAGAAGTAAGTCGTGGTGTAGGAGCACCTGAAACTCAAAAAGCTAGTATTCTTTGGGTTGTATTATTCTTTATTGTTCTGAGTGTAGCAGAAATGTTCTTCTCTCCACTTGGACCATCTTTCGTATCTAAATATGCGCCAAAACACATTTTATCAATCATGATGGCTGTTTGGATTGTAGCAACATTTGGGGCTGCAAAAGGATATAGTTTCCTATATGCAGCAGTGGCAGAAGTGCCTATTATCAAACTTTCACTAGGAATTGGTGTTGTCTGCGTAGTAGTAGCTGCTTTAGTATTTATATTTGAGAAAAAACTAGCTTCTCTTGTAGAATTACGTGAAGGTGAAACACTAGTAGAAGAATAAAAATATTAAATAATAAGTGGGGATGTAAATTCCTACTTATTATTTTTGTATAAAATAAATAAGCAGTTGTTAAAATATAATGATAATATTGAGTTTTTTATAATATTATGTGAAATATTTTAATTATAAATAGCAGTAGTATATATGTAAAAAATATCTTATTTTTATAATATATAAAATATAAAATTTTATTTTTTATTAATAATGAAAAAATATTGATTTTATGATAAAATTAAAGTGTAATAAAAAATGCACAATAGGAGGTGCTAGTATGGCAGAGTTAAGAACGTTATATCCTGCTATTAAAGAGAATTTCTCTAAAATGTTAAAGGTTGATGATACTCATACGATTTATTATGAGGAAAGTGGGAATCCTCAAGGGGTACCGGTAGTATTTTTACATGGGGGTCCTGGATGCGGAACAGCTCCAAGTTGTAGACAATATTTCGATCCTGAATTCTATCGTATAATTCTATTTGATCAACGAGGAAGTGGAAAATCTACTCCACATGCATGTTTAGAAAATAATGATACTTGGCATATCATAGAGGATATGGAAAAAATAAGAGAAGATCTAAATATTGAAAAATGGTTAGTATTCGGTGGAAGTTGGGGTTCTACTTTATCTCTTTGTTACGCCATTAAACATCCTGAACGTGTTCTTGGATTAGTTTTACGTGGTATATTCCTAGGACGTAGAGAGGATATTTTATGGATCTATGAAAAAGGAGGAGCTAGCAATATCCATCCTGAATCTTTTGAAAGATATGAGAGTATCATTCCTAAAGAAGAACGTCATGATATGATTAGAGCATATTATAAACGTCTTACAAGTGAAGATAGACAAACGAGAGAAGTTGCTGCTAAAGAATGGAGTATGTGGGAAGGTAGTCTTGTGACATTACATCCGGATCCTAACTTAGAGCAAAGCTTTGGTGAGATTAATTATGCAATCTCTATGGCGACGATTGAATGCCACTTCTGGATGAATAATATGTTCTGGGATGATGATGATTGGATTTTAAGTAATATAGATGTAATTAAGGATATCCCTACTACTATTGCTCATGGTCGTTTCGATGTTGACTGTCGAGCAATAGGTGCTTACGAATTAAGTAAAAAATTAAATAACTGTAAATTAGATATTGTTGTGGCTGGTCACTCTTCAGGTGAGCCTGCAATTATTGATTCTTTAGTAAAATCAACTGATTATTTCAAAGAACTATTAAAATAAGTAATATTTAGAAGAAAGGCTATAGCGATATTGTTGCTGTAGTCTTTGTCTTTATAATAACGTTATTTTTAGTATTTTGAAAAAATTTTATATATTTTGTCATATTGCTGAAAAGCATAGTGTTATGTGTTAAAATAGTAAGTGTACTAACTTTTATTAATTAACTGTAAATTAACAAAGAATTTTTCCGCTTAATTGTAAAAGAAAGTAGATTTAGAAAATAAATTATAAAGGAGTAAGGAAGATGACAGTAAAAGAAAGAATTGCTCAATTAAGAGTGTTAATGGAAAAAAATGATATCGATGTATACATGGTTCCAACTGCTGACTTTCATAATAGTGAATATGTAGGAGAACATTTTAAAGCTCGTGCGTTTATGAGTGGATTTA
>NZ_CAURMG010000045.1:0-9919 GCF_963525875.1 uncultured Gemella sp.
CTAATCTTTCTTTTTCAAGACGAGCAGCTTCCTCTTTTTCTTTGGCAAGTTTTTCTTTTTCCGCCTGAGCTTTAGCAGCAGCTTCTTTTTCTAATCTTTCTTTTTCAAGACGAGCAGCTTCCTCTTTTTCTTTGGCAAGTTTTTCCGCTTCAGATAGTACTTCAGGTCTATTAATATTAGTAGTTATTACTAATTTAGCTTCAGGTCTAGAATTACCCATTCCATCGTTTGGCACTCTGATGTCATAACTATTTTTTACTTCTTTTTCTAGTTCTATTATTATTTTTTTATTAAAGTTTCCGATTTCTCCTGTTAAAGAATTTAAATCATCGTATTTATTCACTACAGAATAATTGAATTTTTCCTCATCAAGTTTATTTTTGAAAACATCAATTTCTAATAGATGTGAATGTATATTACCGAATAGCATTGTTTTTAAATCTATTTCTAAATATGTTTTTGTAGGAGTATAAATTAGTTTTCCTTTGTTTGTAAAAACATTATTCGCCATTGAAGTTTCATCAGGTCTATAGAATTTCTTAATAGAGTAGTCTATATCTTGAGTTGGATATTTATATGATAAATTGTTTAAAGATTCATACAATTCTTTTATATTATTTTGAAGTGATAAAGCGTCATTTAGAGAGTTATTTGTTTTTGAAACTAATGCTTTTAGTTCTTCTAATTTTTCTTTAGTTAATAATTGAGACAATATATCAGAGTTTACTATATTTGTTAAACTTTCAAAATTATTCTGTAAATATTTAAGATCTGTGTTTTTTTCTGATTTTAATTTTTTAAGATTAATATCGAGATTTTCTAAATGTAATACAATGCTTGATAAACTTGCTTTTGGTCTAGCTAGAGTTTTTTTGATTTTTTCAAGTTCAGCTTCAAGATTTGCTTTTGCAGTCGAAATTGTACTTGTATCTGAGAGTATTTTTTCTGTTTCGCTTACTTTATTATTCAACTCCATAATTTTTTCTTTTTTCAATATTTGAGAATCTTTTTCAGCAATAACAAAATAAGCTTCATCGCTATTTACATTAAATTCTATTCCTTTTTTAGAAGGTGTAGAAGGGATTAGACGAAGAGTTCCATTTTCGTAGATGTATACTTGTGTATTTGCGGTAGCTTCATATCCAGCGATATTAAGTGTAAATATTGGATTTTCATTAATGTTCCAACCATCTTTGTCAAGAGGAGTGAATTTAGAACCATCTTTTTTCGTTAAATCAAATTTAAAAGAATTAACTTTTGTTAGTCCTAGTTCTTGTACTTTGCTATCTAGAGTGTGATTCATGATTCTTTCGGAAACAGGAGTAGTTTTAATAACTACATCTTCATCTAATAAGAATTTATTTTTTGATGAAAGAGTTGCAGTATATTCTTTATTATTTATGTTTAATGTTGTTTCTGCTTTATCAAGAGTCTCTTTTTCGAAAGGAAGTATATAAGTTTTAGTTTCGCTGCCTTTAGAACCATTGATATTAAACGCTTTAACTTTAAGTGTTAGATTACCACCATTAGAAGTTATACCAGTTCCATTTTCAAAAGGATTAATATTAATTCCGTAATAAAATTCTGGTTTATGAGGATTTGCATTAGCAAATTTAATATCTGCATCTGCAGATTGGAAAGTTGGTTCACTTCCATCAATTGTGTATTTTATGTATCTTGTTAGTGTATTTATTAAATTATCTCGTTTAAAGGATACATCAATTGAATGATAATAATGCTTAGCTAATTTAAATTTTTTTCCACTTAGTCCGTTGTAAGGTGAATAGTTAATTCCATCTTTAGAAAAATCAAATTCTTGATTTGGATCGGAAGTCTTTTTAACAGTTGTTCCG
Organism: uncultured Gemella sp.; assembly: GCF_963525875.1. Taxonomy (GTDB): domain Bacteria; phylum Bacillota; class Bacilli; order Staphylococcales; family Gemellaceae; genus Gemella. Next base: position 1,854 of record NZ_CAURMG010000045.1, read on the forward strand.
TTTAAAGCTGCTTTAATTGAAAACAATTCAGGAGGCTCTACACTAGATTTATTTTTTATAACGACATTTTTATCATCCCAAGTAATAGTCCCATATTGTTTCACAATAGCAGCAGGATATTGGAAATCTCCGTAAATTACAACTTCTTTTTTGTTTGTAATTGGTATTTTTGCTTCTGATATTTCATAAACTGAATCAGTAGTATTAATTGTTTCAATTACTCTATTTGATACTGGTAACAGCAATTCAGAATCTTTTGCTTTTTGTATTTCTTTGTAGCTATATTTAATATTCTGCAAACCGTCGTTATTTTTACCTTTTCCAACTTTACTATAATAATTGAAAATTAAATATTCTTGATTACTTTCTTTTACTATTTTTGCGATAGTATCAACATTTTTTCTAACTTTAGGCGTTGCTATAGTGTTATCTTTTATATGGAGTTTTACATAAGTAGGATTTGTTGATTCTTCTTGTTTTGAATTTTTAGCAGTTAGAGTATTAAAATCAAATTTTAAAATCATATTTTGTGTTCCAGAAGCTGGATTAATTGAAGCCATAACAGGAACGAAAACTTGTGTATATGTCTCTAGTTTATTGTTTGAATCGATTTTATTTTTATCCACATTGTAGGCAACAGTTTTTGGATAAACAGTACGATTTGGGAATTGTTTTTTGTATGCATCTACAAATTTATCAGTTTCACTGGCACTATAATTCTCAACTATAGTTGAGTCTTTAAACTCGTTATTTTGAATTTCTTTACGATTTTCATGAGTTTTATCACCATCATAGTATTTTAAGTCTCCTAAGTAACCTGTAAGACCACCAAATGTGATAGGTTTAAATGAAACATTTACAGAATATTGACCATTTTTTACAATTAATTTTGTTTTATCATTGTCGATTGCAGCGGCAGCCATAGAAGGATTTTCCCCGTTGTCGAAGTTAATAGCTTCAGCAATAATTTTATATTCTCCATCTTTTAATGCTTTAACATCTTGTGGTACAGTAGCTGGTTCATCAGTTTTAGGAATAGCTGTTGCCGGCATTGCAGCTGTTGGAGTAGCTGTTGTTGTTGGCGTAGTTGGAGTAACAGCTGTAGGAGTAGTTGCTGTTGCCGAATTACTTGCAACAACAGGTGTTTCTGCTGCAAAAGCAAAGTTATCTTGATCACATGCTTCGATTGCCGCAATTGCTGAGAATATAGCTGTTGCGGATAGGACTTTTAATAATGTATTGTTTTTCATTTTCTATTTCCCTTCTTTCTTGTCTAAAAATGTACAAACTTTATCCACAATTTAGACACAATTAGTTTTGTAAAATTGGGAAAAATCCATGATGTTACTTTACTTTAGTAAGTAACTCTGAATTATTCCCAAAATGATGTTTATTTATTAATGAAAACAGCTAAATTGTGTATTTAATTAACAAGATTAACACGTTATATAGCATTATTCATTAGTGTTTTAATGAAATGAAAAATAAGGTAATTAATGTTGCTAATCTATTGTAATTCTGTAAGATTGATTTTTTAAAAAAACTTCAACATCTAATTTGTACGTCACTATTATATCATAGAAGATTGAATCAATAAAGATAAAAGTGATAATGAGTTTTATTTAAAATCAAAAATAAATAAAAATTACCATAAACATAAAATTATAGATTTAGTTCACAACTTCGCCATATTTTTATATATTTATTTAATTTATAAAATATAAAAATATTATTATTAAAATTTTTTGTTTTAATACAACATAATTTATATTATTCTTGTAACCCCTTAAATTAATTTGTTGACATTTATTTTTTTCTGTGCTACGATTTAAAAAGTAAATAGAATAAAATCACTGGGGGAGCCATTAGGCTGAGATAACATAGTTAGACCCTTTGACCTGAACTAGATAATGCTAGCGTAGGAAATGTGGATATGTATAATTTAGAATTATCTTTAGCGATAATACTCTATTAATAATATGATTTTCATGGTTCTCCTACGGTAGTGGGGGGCTTTTTTTGTTTGCTAATAGTGATAATATTTTTTGCTAAAACTTAATTACACTAAAGGGGGAATACCTATGAAACTTATTACCGAAATTATGGAGGAAAAAGCACTACCCATAGTTGACAAGATATATAATGATGGATTTATACAAGGTTTGATACGTGCTGATTTATCAGAGAAAGCTATCGAACATTATTTGAAAGCTGATGCGTTATATTTAGAAAATTTTAGTGATATTTATGCAATTCTATTAGCGAAGAGTAATGATAAGAATGAGAAAAATTTCTTTTTAGGACAAATTAATTTTGTGTTGAACGAAGAAATTGCGGCTCATAAAAACTTAGCTGATTACATAGGAAGGGACTATCGTGAAATAATAAAAGGTGGAGAATGGTATCCATCTGCAGACCATTATATAAAACATATGTATTATAATGTATTTGCATTTGGTATGGCAGAAGCGTTAAGTGCTATGGCACCATGTCCATGGATTTACAAAATGGTAGCTAGAAAAATTCTTGCTAATCATAATTTAGCAGAAGATCATCCATTAAAATTTTGGGTTGAGTTTTATGCTGATGGATTAGTTGATGAAGTACTTACTGAGTACTATAAAATAATAAATCGTGAAGCTGAATATCTTAGTGAAGAAGGAAAACAAAGATTGATTAAAAACTTCTTAGAAAGTTGTGAACATGAACGTCGTTTCTTTAATATGGCTTACACACAAGAACGTTGGGATTTAGAGGTGTAGGTTATGACAAAACTAAATATTGCTTTAACTATCGCTGGAACTGATCCAACGGGTGGAGCTGGTATAATGGCTGATTTAAAAAGTTTTCAAGCTCGTGAAGTTTACGGTATGGCTGTAGTTACTAGTGTAGTAGCTCAAAACACTTTAGGGGTTCAAATGATAAGAAACTTAGATTTAGATATATTAGAAGAACAACTAAAAAGTGTCTTTAATGATATAACACCTGACAGTATAAAAACCGGAATGATAGCAAATGCTGACATGATGAAATTGATTAAGAAATATTTACCAAAAGATATACCATATGTGGTAGATCCAGTCATGGTTGCAACAAGTGGAGATAAATTAATTGATGATGTCGCTAGAAAACATCTAAAAGAAGAAATCTTACCACTTGCGACAATTATTACTCCTAATGTTCCAGAAGCTGAAGAAATAGTAAATTTTAAAATAGTTACAGAAGATGATGTGAATCGTGCAGGTAAATTTATTATTAATGAAGTTGGATGCAAATCGGTAGTAATTAAAGGTGGGCACTTAACTGGTGAAGCAAAGGATTATTTATTCTTAAATGATGGTACAAAAAAAGTATGGACTAGCGAGAGATTTAAGACTAACCATACACACGGAACAGGTTGTACATTTTCAGCAGTTATTACAGCTGAATTAGCAAAAGGAAAAAGTATTGTAGAAGCAGTAGATATTGGGAAAAAATTCATAACTGCTGCAATAAAACATACACCAGAGATAGGTCATGGAAATGGGCCTGTAAATCATATAGCATATAAAGGAGAATTATAAGTATGACAAGTTTAAAATTATTAAAAGAAAAAGCACCATTGGTAATATGTATAACTAATGATGTGGTAAAAAACTTTACAGCAAATGGTTTAGTAGCACTTGGAGCATCACCAGCAATGAGTGAGTATCCAGAAGACTTGGAAGATTTACTAAAATATGCTGGAGGATTATTAATAAATATTGGTACTTTAACTGATGAAACATGGAAGCTATATCAAGATGCACTGAAAATTGCAGAAAAATATAATGTACCCGCAGTATTAGATCCAGTAGCATGTGGAGCAGGAGCATATAGAAAAAAAGTGGCAGATGATTTAATAAATAATTATAAACTTGCAGCTATTAGAGGGAATGCTGGCGAAATTGCATCTTTAGTTGGTATAAATGTAGCCTCAAAAGGAGTAGATAGCGCAGGAGTAGATAATATTGATGAAATTGCCTTAGCGGCGAACGCTAAGTTTAATATACCAGTAATAGTAACAGGTGAAGTTGATGCTATTGCAGTTGATGGAAAAGTAGTAACGATTCATAACGGAAGTGCAATGATGCCTAAAGTTATTGGAACAGGATGCTTATTAGGAGCTGTATTAGCAAGCTTTATTGGATTAGAGAAAGATGAAGAATTAAAATCACTAGAGACAGCTATGTTATCATATAATATTGCCGGGGAAATGGCGGAAAAACGTCCGAATGGTCATTTACCAGGAACATTTAAAGTTGAATTTATGAATGCATTATATGAAATTACTGATGAAGATATAGCTACATTTAAAAAGGTGAAGTAATTATGTTTAATAAAGAACTATTAAAACTATATTTTATTTGTGGAACTACTACTTGCCAAGGAAAAGACTTATATTCAGTGGTTGAAGAAGCTTTAAAAGGTGGAATTACTTTATTTCAATTTAGAGAAAAGGGTAAAGGTGCTTTAGAAGGTAAAGAAAAACTAGAATTAGCAATAAAACTACAAAATCTATGTAAAAAATATAATGTCCCATTTATAGTAAATGATGATATAGAATTAGCATTAGAAATCGATGCTGATGGGGTACATGTAGGGCAAGATGACCTTGGTGTTGATGAAATAAGAAAATTAATGCCGGATAAAATAATCGGTCTTTCTATAGGAAACGAAGAAGAATTAAAACAATCTAAAGTCGAATATGTAGATTATGTTGGAGTAGGTCCTGTATTCGTCACACAGTCAAAAGATGATGCAGGTGGTGCTATAGGTTATGAGGGACTTGAACTAATGAGAAAATTATTGCCAACTATGCCATTGGTCGCAATTGGTGGTATACAGACACAACATATTAAAGATATTATGAAGACAAACGTTGAGGGTGTTTCAATAATCTCAGCAATCTCATATTCAGATAATATTGAAAAAACAGTTCGTGAAATGATCGAACAATTCTAAAATTAGCCTCCAAAGGAAATCGCCTTTTAACGAAAGTTGAGAAGTGATAAAGAGAGTAGAATAAAAATCTTACCATATTTTTACTCTACTCTTTTTTAAATTTGTATGGTAGATAATTTTGTATCTAATCTTATACAATTATTTGATTATTAAAGCTATTAAGTATATAATTAGTGTGAAAAAAAGAATACTAAATATTGTGCAGGAGGAAATTTTATGACTAATATAGTGTTAATACATGGAACATGGTGTGATGGAACTGTCTGGGGAGAGTTTGTGGATGAATTAGAAAAATTAGGTTTAAAAGTATATACTCCAACTTTAAGATATCATGAATTGCCTTATGAGGAAGTAAAAGAAAAGGTAGCTAAAGTAAGTTTAGATGAGTTTACAGATGATATTGTTGAGTTAATAGAAACTCTAGATGAAGCTCCAATAGTACTGGGACATTCATTAGGAGGGCTTCTTGCTCAGAAAGTTGCTGTGAGAACAAAAGTTAAAGGTTTGGTATTAATGGGGACGGCTCCTGCTGCTGGAATTTTTGCTTTTTATCCAAGTATGGTAATTTGTTTCTATAAACATTTTCTACGTTGGGGATTTTGGAAAAAATCTATGCCGCCGTACAAACATGCATTCTACGATTATTGTATGAATAATCAGGATGAAGCGGACAAAGAAAGAGAATTCTCTAAATTAGTTCCGGAATCAGGTTTCACTTATTTCCAAATGGCATTACCATTTTTAGATAAGCAAAAAGGTGCATATATTGATTTTGGAAAAGTAAAAGAACCAGTACTGGTAATAACTGGAAGTGAAGATAAAATGGTACATCCAAATATTGCTAAAGCGACAGCTAAAAAATATAAGACTGCTACTTTAAGAATTATCGAAGGGTCAGATCATATGTACGAAGCTCCTAAATATCGAAGAAATACGATAGAAGTGATAGAAGAATGGTTACAGAATAATAAGCTAAAGTAGTAATTCTAAGAAGAAATAGTATTTTATATAAATGAAAAAGTAAATATCTATAAATTTTCAAAAAACTTTTTTAAAAAATTTTAAAAAACTGTTGACATTTTTATTTACTGATGATAATATAGAACTAAGTTAAAAATTACCGATATTCAAATAAGTACTTTATAGGAACTTTTACAGAGAGTGTGAGTAGGTGAAAGCACATAATGCAGATGATAGAGGAAAATGGTTTGAATGGTAAAAAAAGTGAGTTTTAAACACAAGCTTTTTTCGTAGGCGTTACGTTACAAACGCACATTCTATCGGATATATTCTAGATACATAGACGATGCAGTGGGAAAGTTCGTAGTTTACGAAAAAGTAAGGTGGTACCGTGAAATTAGTTTCGCCCTTATTCTCTTAGGAGAGTAAGGGTGTTTTTTTACGTAAAAATCACTAAAAAATATAATGAAATATAAAACAAAAGGAGAAAATTATAAATGAAAAAACTATTATTATTAGTATCAAGTTTCATACTTGGAATCATTTTAATCGGATGCTCAAGTGCATCAAAAACTGAGAAAAAAGGAATCGATGTTGATAAACTAGATCCTAGCAAACCTGTAACTGTAAAAGTTGGGGCTACTAACGTACCTCACGCAGTATTATTAGAGCACGTTGCTCCACAACTTGAAAAAGAAGGAATCAAATTAGATATCGTTACATACCAAGACTACTATGTACCAAACAAAACGTTAAATGATAAAGAAATCGATATTAACTACTTCCAACACGTACCATTCTTAAAAAATGCTATTAAAGAAAATGGATACAAAATTGAAGATGCTGGTGCAATTCACTTAGAACCAATCGGATTATACTCTAAAAAAGTTAAAAACGTTAAAGACCTTAAAGAAGGTGCTAAAGTATTAGTAAGTAACAACAAATCTGAATGGGGACGTGTAATTAAATTACTAGCTTCTGAAGGATTAGTAAAAGTTAAAGATGGTGTAGACCCAGTAACAGCTACTTTCGATGATATCGCTGAAAACCCTAAAAAATTACAATTCAGCTATGAAAATGATCCAGCATTAATGGTTAAATTCTACCAAAACGGTGAAGGAGACCTAGTTTCAATCAATGCTAACTTCGCAGTTGATGCAGGATTAAATGCAGCTACTGAGCCAGTTTTAGTAGAAAAAGCTACAGATGACAACCCATACGCAAACATCGTTGTTGTTCGTGAAGGAGATAAAGATAAACTTGTTGTTAAGAAACTTGTTGCAGCTTTAAAATCTGAAGAAACTCAAAAATTCATTAAAGAAAAATGGAATGGAGCAGTACTACCTGTTAAATAATTTCATTAATATACAAAAAGGCAGTTCGAAGGAGCTGTCTTTTTTTAAGTTCTGAGAGAAATGATAGCACACCAAATAACTAATAAAAGAAAATATATTCTTCAGATACTTTAAAATTATAATTGAGAAGTGTTTAAAAATACAAAAAAAATTTGAGGTAGTTATAACTAAGCTAGAATTTTATTCGCCCAATAAATTCATTTATGATAAAATATAATTGAAGGGTTATAAAGTAGGGGGAGATATTTATGGAAAGATACATATTTATTGTTATTGTAAGTCTTATTTTTGCTAGTGCGATAAAATGTTTGGTTGATAGTGAAAATAAGAAAGAGTTTCTATTTAGAAGAAGTTATTGTGCTAGTTGTCATCAAGAATTAAAAGCAGACGACTTAATTCCGATTTTTAGCTATTTATATAAAAAAGGTCGATGCAGTTACTGTAATCAAAAAATTCCATTAGATGTATTTTTGTACGAAATTTTTACTTTTATTACTATAATATTATTTATTATTTTTCAGAGAGAGTTTGTTTTTATTAGTTATATTGAAGTCAGTATATTTATTATTCTAATTTTTTTAGGAATAGAAGATGTGAAATCATTTGAAGTAAATGATGAGCTATTTTATCTTCTAATTATTTTAAATTTATCTTCTGTATGTATGCACTATTATTTATTTAACTTTTTAGATTTTATTTGTCTTATTGTTATATTTCATATATTATATATTTTCACAAGAGGTGGTTTAGGTTATGGCGACATAAAAG
>NZ_CAURMG010000046.1:0-9363 GCF_963525875.1 uncultured Gemella sp.
ATGTAATTATTGATACTGCAGGACGTCTTCACATTGATGAATTATTAATGGATGAGTTAAAAAATATTAAGGCCGCAACAACACCAGATGAGATACTATTAGTCGTTGACGCTATGATTGGACAAGAAGCAGTAAATATTGCTACTTCTTTTGATGAACAATTAGATATTACTGGTTTAGTACTTACTAAATTAGATGGAGATACACGTGGTGGTGCTGCATTATCTATTAAATCTATTACAGGAAAACCTATTAAATTAGTTGGTATGGGTGAAAAAATGAATGACTTAGAGTTGTTCCACCCTGAACGTATGGCATCACGTATCTTAGGTATGGGTGATGTACTTACACTAATAGAAAAAGCTCAAGCGTCAATAGACGAAGATGAAGCAAAAAAAATGCAAGAAAAAATTCTAAATCAAAGTTTTACTTTTGAGGATTTTCTAATTCAATTAGAACAAGTAAAAAAACTTGGAAGTCTTAAAGATATACTTGGGATGATTCCAGGTATGGGTAAACTTAAAAATATGAATTTAGATGCAGTTGATGAAAAACAATTTGTCTACATTGAGGCAATTATTAAATCGATGACTATTGAAGAAAGACAAAATCCTGATATTATTAGCGTTCCACGTAGAAAACGTATTGCACAAGGTAGTGGACGTCCTATAAATGAAGTTCATAAGCTTATCAAACAGTTTGAAGAAATGAGAAAAATGATGAAGCAATTTGGCGGGCTTATGAATGATAAATCTAAGAGAAAGGGTCTTGGAAGAATGTTTGGCGGCAAGCTTCCATTCTAAGATAATTTATGAATAATATAGTTTTATTCCAACCAGAAATTCCTGCTAACACAGGGAACATTGCTCGAACTTGTGTTGGTACTAATACAAGGCTACACTTAATTAGACCGTTAGGTTTTTCAATTGATGATAAACATGTTAAAAGAGCAGGTTTAGATTATTGGGATAATTTAGATTTAGTTGTGTGGGATAGTTTTGATGAATTTTTGAAAGCTACAAATGATAAGAATTATTTTTTAATAACTAAATTTGGTTCGAAAAATTACTGTGATTTTGATTTTTCAAATGAAAATAATGAAGATATTTACTTTATTTTCGGAAGAGAGACAAAAGGATTACCAAAAGATTTTAGAGAAAAATATAGTGAACAAGCATTGCGTATCCCAATGAGTGAGAATGTTCGCTCATTAAACTTGTCGAATACTGCTGCCTTAATAATTTATGAAGCGTTAAGACAACAAAATTTTAATAAATTACAGTAATTTGCGGAGTATTTTGAGTTATCCGAAAAGGTGTGTAAAAAACACATAAATGCTGAGAATTATAGATATCAAATTTTTAAAAATAAGCTTTTAGATATCTAATAAATTTTCGGAGTTGTGACTGAATATAGATTTCTTCGAAATCACAATTTTTAAATTACTACCGTTTTATAAGAATTTAAAAGGAGAAAAACATGACATTTGTTGATATTATAGATGATAATAACTTAGTTGAAGACAACACTAAAGATATGTTACTAAAATTATTGGAATGTGCTGCCGAGTATGAAAATGTTGATACTGAAATTACTGAGATGTCATTGTCTTTTGTAACTAAAGATGAAATACAAGAAATTAATCGTGATTATAGAGGCAAGGATGTTCCTACTGATGTTATTTCTTTTGCACTAAATGATGAAGTTGAAGATGAAATTGATATTGTCGGTCTTGAAGATGAGATTAATTCAATTGGAGATGTAATTATCTGTGTTGATATTGCACATGAACAGGCTAAGGAGTATGAACATAGTTTCGATAGAGAAATAGGTTTTCTTGCTGTCCATGGATTTCTACATTTATTAGGTTATGATCACATGACTGAAGAAGATGAAAAAGAAATGTTTAGTAAACAAGATGAAATTTTAGAGAAATTTGGTTTAAGGAGATAAGCATGTTTGAAGAACAAATTAAAACAGGATTTGTCACAATTATAGGTAGACCTAATGCCGGTAAATCAACGCTATTAAATAACATATTACAACAAAAAATTGCAATTATGTCTGATAAACCACAAACTACTAGAAATATTATTAATGGTGTTTATACAGACAGTGATTCTCAAATTGTATTTATAGATACACCTGGTATTCATAAACCAAAACATAGACTAGGTGATTATATGATGAAACTTGCTAGTAGTGCAATACAAGAGTCAGAGATAGTATATTTAATCATTAATGCTAGTGAGAAATTTGGACCTGGAGATCAACATCTAATAAATATTGTTAAGGAGTTAAAAGTTCCAACATTCCTATTAATTAATAAAATCGATTTAATTTCACCTGAACAATTAATTCAAATAATTGAATTTTACAAAGATTTGTATGATTTTGTGGAAATAATTCCTATTTCAGCCCTTAAGTCAATTAACGTAGATAATTTACTAAATACAACAAAAAAATATTTACAACCAAGTTATAAAATGTATCCTGATGATGTAATAACCGATTCACCTGAATATTTTGTAATCTCGGAATTTATACGAGAAAAAGTACTGCAATTAACAGAACAAGAAATTCCACATTCTATTGCCGTTGTTATAGATCGAATTGAAAAAGAAGCAGGTAAGAAGAAAAATATTATTGCAACAATTGTTGTTGAAAGAAAATCTCAAAAAGGTATGATTATTGGTAAACAAGGTAAAATGATTAAAGAAATAGGCTCAAGAGCTAGAAAAGATATCGAAGTTCTTTTAGGTGAGAAAGTATTTTTAGAACTTTGGGTTAAAGTTATTGATAATTGGAGATCAAAACCAAATCAAATTCGAGATTTAGGTTATAGGGATGATATCTTTGACTAATAGAAATTTCATAACAGGAATAATTATTAAAAAAATAAGATATAGAGATTATCATGAAATACTACATGTATTGACAGAACATGGTAATATAGAGAGTTTCTTTTATGAGAATGTACATAAAAGTAAAAAGAAAATAAAAGTTAGCACACCTTATGAAGTATCAATAAATTTCTTTCCTACAAATGGTATGAATAAAATAACAAATTTAGAAATTGAAAATACATATACCACTATAGTTTATGATATTTTGAAAAATAGTTATGTATCGAATATGTTAGAGTATGCTAACTTAATTAATGATAGTTCTATTAATATGTATAAATTATTAAAATTATGCTTGGTTAATATAGAGAACGGTATTTCTGAAAAACTTGTTTTGATTTATTATTTATGTCAAATATTAAAAGAACAAGGTTTTATGTTTAAATATCAAAAGACAGAGTATATCTATATTGGTTATAGTTTTTTAAAAAGTAGTTTTGTTGATAAATTTAACATAGATCAGAGTATATTTGGGTTAAATGATGCTTTAGTAAAGCTGACATATTATATGACTGTTAAAAATATAAACTTTTTAGAAGGTTTAGAAATTGATAATAAAGATTTACTTCGTCTATTTTCCTTTTTAAATGTTGTATTTAAAGAATTCATAGGAATAGAAACTAAATCTTATACTAAAATATTAGAACTTGAAGAAATGCTTAGTTCTAATTAAGAAAGAGGCTTTATATGAATAATGCAATAGGAGTATTTGATAGTGGAGTAGGGGGTTTAACAGTTGCTCGTGAAATTATGAGGCAATTACCTAACGAAACTATTTATTATTTCGGAGATGTTAAAAACTGTCCTTATGGAGATAAAAATAAGGAAGAGATAATAGTAAATACGGATAGAGCAGTAAAATTCTTGATAGATAAGGGGGTTAAGATGGTTGTCTTGGCGTGTAATACGGCAACGGCAGCTGCCCTTGAATATTTACAAAACAAATATGACGTTCCTATAATAGGGGTTGTTCAACCAGGTGCAAGACGTGCTATTCAAGCAACAGAAAATAATAAAGTACTTGTATTAGGAACAAAATTTACAGCAAATTCAAAAGTTTATGATCTAGAAATAGAAAATATAAATTCTGATATTGTTGTCTTTGATAAAGCTTGTCCAATGTTTGTACCATTTATTGAGACAGAAGGTAATCTTGATAAAGAGGCAACACGACGAATGATTAAAGAAACATTAGAAAATACGAATACTTTAGGTGTCGATACTGTAGTTTTAGGTTGCACACACTATCCAATATTAAAAAAAGATATTGAAGAATACTATGGAAATAATATTAAGGTTATATCTTCTGGTAGAGAAGCAGCGCGAGAAGTAAGTACAGTATTAGGATATGCAAAACTTCATCAGAAGAAGGTTAATAAAAAAGATCATAAATTTTTCATCTCACAACATAGTGATAATTTTAATAATATTGCTTCTAAATGGTTAAATAAAGAAATCAATGCAGAAGTTGTTGAAATATAGGAGAAAATAAATGAAAGAATTAATATTAGCATCTAATAACGCTCATAAAGTGGAAGAGATTAAAAGTATTTTAGATGATTATAAAATTTTAACACTTAAAGATATTGGATATTATGAAGATATAATTGAAGATGGTACTACATTTGAGGAAAATGCTTTAATAAAAGCAAGAACTATAGCAAAACATTCTGGTAAAGCTGCAATTGCTGATGATAGTGGACTGAGTGTAGCTCTTTTAGATGGAAGACCGGGTGTTTATTCTGCAAGATATTCAGTAGAACAAACTGATGAAAAAAATATTGAAAAAGTTTTAGCAGAATTAAATGGTGAAAAATCTGAAGCTAAATTTGTTTCTGTAATAGCTCTTGTTAAACCAGATGGTACTGAAATAACTTTTAGAGGAGAATGTCACGGTGAAATAATATTTGAGAAAAGGGGAAATAATGGATTCGGTTATGATCCAATCTTTTATGTACCAAGTTTAGAAAAAACATTCGCCGAATTAACTTCAGAACAAAAGAATAGTATCAGCCATAGGAAAGAGTCTTTAGATAAATTTTCAAAGTATTTGAAAGAAGAAGATTATGAAAACTAAAATAATTCGAGAAGATTGTATTGCGTGTGGTAATTGTAATGCTATATGTCCAGATGTCTATGATTATGATGAGGATGGAATTGCTTATTGTATTGTAGATAATAATGAAATGAGAGATGAAATTTTAGAAAAGTATCATAGTTTAGTTCTCGAAGCGCAAGAAAACTGTCCTACAGAGGCAGTATATGTAGAAGAAGACTAGAAAGGAGAGAAGATTGAGCAATAAAAAATCAAAAAGCACTAAAAAAACTACAAAAAATAAAAAAAATAATAAAGTCATTAGTAAGAAGGCTCCGTCAAAAAAATCTTCAAAAAATAATGTAATTCCTATATTGACTAAGGAAACATATAGAGGCTTATATTTTGTAATTTCTGTTCTTATAGTAGTACTATCTATTTTACAAATGGGCTTTATTGGGAAATTTTTTGATTCATTATTTAAATATTTATTTGGTAGTTTTAGCTATATTCTTTATATAATTATAATAGCAACTCCGATATATTATATTATTAATAAAAAAGTTAAGACACCTGTTATTGTTACAACATTATTTGTGTTAATTGATTTATTATTTCAATTAATTTATGTAGGAAATAATGATAGTAATTATATAAGTTTCAATGATATATATAATAACATGGTAACAAAGTTTGGTGGTGGATTATTTTCATATTATCCTATAAAATTGTTAATTTATTTATTATCATATTACGGATCATTACTTGTTATTATTTCAGCAATAATTACTGTTATTTTCTTATACTTCAATATAAATCATAGAACATTTGTTTTAAAACTGAAGTATTATATTGTTAACGCTTTTGATAAAAATGAATATGTAGAAGATACAACAGAATTTTATGAAGACGATATTATCTATGATGAATATTCTACTGTTGATATTGAACAAGAAAATTCAAATGAGAAAAGATATAATAATATTAAAGACAAAGATTTAGTAGTTGATATTAGAGAATTTAAAGAAGACGAAGTAAATGATGATGAGCAATTCATCCAAAAACCTACAAGAAAACAAAAGAAATCTAGAATAAATAATAGTGAAATTGAAGAAGTTACAAATGATTTAAAATCAGAAGAATCATATGATAATTACCAACTTCCTCCGGTTACATTGTTAAATAATCCAGTGAAAAAACAAACTATTACAAAAGGGGATGTTGTTGAGAAATCAAAAATCCTTCAAAGTACTTTTAATAACTTTGGTATAGAAGTCAAGATTGTTAAGGCGATAGTTGGACCATCGATTACTCAATTCCAAATATTACCGACTCCTGGAACAAAGGTAAGTAAAATTGTAAATTTAAGTAATGATATTGCATTGAATTTAGCAGCTAAAGATGTACGTATAGAAGCTCCGATACCAGGTAAATCACTAATTGGTATTGAAATTCCTAATACTGTAAATGAATTAGTTACAATGAAAGAAGTATTTGTTAATGATGAAGATAATTCTCCGTTATCTGTCGCATTAGGTAAGGATGTATCAGGAGAATCAATGTTTACAAGAATCGATAAAACACCACATTTACTAATAGCTGGATCTACAGGAAGTGGTAAATCTGTGTGTGTTAATACTATTATTACTAGTATCTTATTAAAAAATAGGCCAGATAAAGTTAAATTAATTATGATTGACCCAAAAATGGTAGAATTATCTATTTATGATGGTATACCACATCTTCTTACTTCGGTAGTTACAGATCCAATAAAAGCCGCAGATGTACTTCATAAAGTAGTGCTAGAGATGGAAAATAGGTATAGAGAGTTTGCTAGAGCTCGTGTTAGAAATATGGAAGGTTATAACAAAATTGCAGCAAAAGATCCTGATTATAAAGAACTGCCGTACATAGTTGTTATAATTGACGAGTTAGCTGATTTAATGATGGTATCATCTAAAGAAGTTGAGGAATCAATTGCTCGTATAGCACAAAAAGCTCGTGCTGCAGGAATACATATGATAATAGCCACACAAAGACCATCAGTAGACGTAATAACTGGGGTAATTAAAACAAATATCCCATCAAGAATAGCATTTGCTGTAAGTTCAAGTATTGACTCAAGAACAATATTAGATAAATCAGGTGCCGAAACATTATTAGGAAAAGGTGATATGCTTTATTTATCTGCTGATTCGAGTAAACCAGTACGTATTCAAGGTGCGTTCCTTTCAGATGAGGAAGTAGAAAAAGTAGTTGATTATGTTAAAAGTCAATCTGAGGCTCAGTATGATCCTAACATGACCCCAAGTGAAGTAAGTTCACAAGGAGGGGTTTCATCAGATGATGAAGTGGATCCATTATATAAAGAAGTATTATTATTTATTGCAAAAACCCAAAAAGCATCCGCATCATTATTACAAAGAAGATTTAAAATTGGTTATAATAGGGCTGCTCGAATAATAGATATGTTAGAGGAAGATGGATATATTGGACCAGTTGATGGAAGTAAACCTAGAAAAGTATTCTTAGAAAAAGAGTTTGCAGAAGATTACGAGTAAATAAGTTTACATATTATAAATTATGTAAACCATAAAACTATAAAGAGAAAAGAGGTATTTAAAATTGAAAAAGAATAAAAAATTATTAGTTGGATTACTTAGCGTAGTAATCATGTCAGTAATTGGTTTATCTGCTTATGCTTATCAAAAGTATCAGATTGCACCAAATAAATTTATTATAAATAAAAGTAAATCAAAACTTGAAAAAATTATTACCGAAAGTAAAAGTAAGTTTGATAAAGAAAATGATTTTAATAAAAAGCTAAATGTACTTAAAGAGTTACAAGGTTATAAAGATGAAGTTGCAGCTGAAAATAAAGATAAAGTAAGAAATGATTTTGAAAAAACAGTTAAAGAAATGCGTGAAAAACTTAGTAATGATTTGAAAGATAAAATTAATAAGTTAACATTAAATGATGCAGATAAAAAAGATAATGCAAAAGTTGAGAAAGCTAAAAAAGAATTATCTGATTTACAATCTTTAATCAATGAAAATAAAAACGTATTATTTGAAAAACAAAGAGATTTAAATGAAATTTTAGAGGTATTAACAAAAGCTTTAACTAATGTTGGAAGTCAAGTTTCTCAAGAAACTAAGCAAAATATTGAACGTGGTAGAACTGATAGTAATGCACCAGTTGCAAATACAAATAATAATACAAATAACAATAATAGTAATTCTAATGCTACAAATAATACTAGACGAGATAATTCAAATACTAATAGTAATAGTAATAATAGTAATTCTAACGCTAATAACACTAACAACAGTAACACAAACACAAATGCAAATACGAATACAAGTAATACTAATACGAATAGTAACTCAAATTCAACGCCAACTCCAGCACCAGCAGAAACGCCAGCTGCACCGGCAAATCCAACGCCAACTCCAGCACCAGCAGAAACGCCAGCTGCACCGGCAAACCCAACGCCAACTCCTACACCAGCAGAAACACCAGCTGCACCGGCAAATCCTGCTCCTAGTGCGCCTGGCGCATAATAAAAATGAAAAATATGGGATAATAAATTTTATCCTGTATTTTTTATTGTAGCAAATTATAGAATATGATATAATTATTAATGAATTAATTTTATATTTATGTAAGAAGGGTAAGTAATAATAATGAATCTACCAAATAAAATAACTTTATTTAGAACAATATTAATACCTGTATTTATAATTTTTTTACTAGTAGACATGGGAGGAAGTATTTCTATTCTTGGAGGAAGAGAAATAACAATAAATATTTTCATAGCTGCTTTAATATTTATCTTTGCTTCATTAACTGATTTTATTGATGGATATTTGGCAAGAAAGTATAATTTAGTAACTAATATGGGGAAATTTTTAGATCCTTTGGCTGATAAGCTTTTAGTAGGAAGTGCCTTTATAGTTATGGTTGAATTAGGTTTAATGCATAGCTGGATGGTAGTTGTTGTAATTGCAAGAGAATTTGCTGTTACAGGTCTTAGACTACTTGCAGTTGAAAGAGGAGAAGTGATACCTGCCGGTATTTTAGGTAAACTTAAAACTATTAGCCAACTTATTGCTATTATCTTAATATTACTAGGTAATCCTATATTTAACTCAATTGGTTTCCAATTAGACTATATACTATTGTGGATTTCAGTGATTCTAACAATTTTATCAGGTATAGAGTACTTTAAGAATTCATTACATGTATTTAAATAATGTTAGTGATAGGACTTATCCTATCCTAGCATTTTTATTTTTTGAGAGGTTTTTTATAAATGAATAATATATTGAGAGATGGGCTGTCCCAAAAGTTCTAAATTTTAAGAAAATTCATATGAGAACACATAGACGCAGTGGTTTATTGATATCTAAATTCGCTTT
>NZ_CAURMG010000047.1:0-9045 GCF_963525875.1 uncultured Gemella sp.
CTTTTTCAATACGCTGACGCTCAAGCTCTTTTTCACGAGCAATGCGTTCTTTTTCGAGGCGTTCCTTTTCTGCTCGGGCTAATTCATTTTTTTTACGAGCATCTTCAATTTTACGTTGTTCTTCTTCGAATCTCTTACGAGCTTTTTCTAATTCTAGTGCTTGTTTTTTTAATTCTTCTTCTCTTAATCTAACCTCTTTCTCTTTTAAACGAAGTTCATTTTCTAAAGCAGTCTCATCGAGTTTGTTATTTTTAATACTGCTTTCAGTAACAGAAGTTTCAGAGTTTTTTAAATTGAAAGTTTTAACTTGTTGTTTAATACGACCGAAAAAAGAGATTGAGGTATCTTTTTCTTCAGTAGAATCTGTAGTTTCATTTTCTACTACGAAATCTTTTTTTTCTTTTGACATAAAAAAAATCCTTTCACATACTATTCCATTCTATTATATCAAAAATTATAATAAAATTATATAAATATTACTTAAAATCCTAATAAATTATTATAAAAAACTTTTATCTATAATTGAAATGTGTTATCATTAAGTATAGATATTTTTATCAATAAATTATAATTTAAAGAGGTAATAATTATGAAAAAAACAATTAGCTTTAAAGGTACTCCAGTTACTATTGAAGATAAATTAAATGTAGGAGAAGTGTTCCCTAATTTTAGAGCTGTTACAAGAACATTGTCAGAATTTGAATTAACAGATTATAGAGGTAAGAATGTTATAATAAATACTTTTCCTTCTGTAGATACTGGAATTTGTGCATTACAAACAATTAAATTTAATAAAGAAGTTTCAAATCTTAATGATACTGTTGTAATTACTGTTTCTAAAGATTTACCATTTGCACTTGGTAGATTCTGTGCGGATAAGGAAATCAATAATGCTATTACTGTATCAGATTATAAATATCGTGATTTTGAAAATAATAATGGTCTTTTAGTCGAAGAATTAGGATTATTAGCGCGAGCAGTATTTATTCTTGATAAAGAAGGTGTAATAAGATATAAAGAAGTTCTACAAGAGATTGGAGAAGAACCGAATTATGAAGCTGCACTAGAAGAATTTAAAAAAATATAGTGGGGTAATAGATGACAGAATTAAAATATATAAATAAAGAAGAAAACAAAAATTTACAAATTAAAGACTTAATAACGTTAGGATTATATACTATTTTATTAATTCTTGTAATGGCAGTGGGAATAGGAATTTCTACACTTTTAACTTCATTAGTATTTGGAGGGAAAGTATATTTTGCTACTTATACTTCTATTACGGCTGCTTTAGTTTGTGGAAGTGTGTATAGTTTAATTTTTAATAAAATTAATAAAAATATGGCTATATTTATAATGATAGCAATTATTGGTATTTTCATGACTGTCTCTGGTCACTCTGTAGTAGGAGGAATTGTTCTAATTGGAGCAGCAGTTTTAGCGGAGACTGCTTTTAGATATGGGAATGAATATTTATCATATCTGTTCTTTAACTTAGGGAATATTGGATTAATATTACCAATGTTCTTTATGAAAGATTCTTATGTTCAACATCTTAAAAATAGGAATTATTCTGATGAGAAAATTAATTTAGTTATGAGTACTACAGATATGAAAACATTCGTATTTATAGTTATATTTACTATAATTTTTTCAATCATTGGTACGTATCTAGGAAGAAAATTATACTTCAAAAATTTTAATAAAGCGGGATTATAGTATGTTGAAGTTAGATATAAGAACGAAGATTTTTATATTGATTATTGCTAATATATTGATGTTTAAAATGATGTCAATTAGTGCCCATTTGGTTATTGCACTTTGCTTCTCACTATACTTAGGGGTAAGTTCTAATTTGAAAAGGATGATTAGATTTTTTGGAATATATCTTTTCTTCACTATTCATGAAGTATTCTTTGCTCATACAGTGACACTTCAAGTTGTTGACAGCTTTTTATTACTAACAGCACTGATGTTTAAAACATTATATTTTCCATTGTGTGCTGGTATGGCATTAGTAAGTAGTTCTAAAGTATCTGAACTGATTTGTTTTTTAAGAAGTGTAAGATTACCTAAGAAAATGATAATTGTCCTTGCGGTTTTATATAGATTCTTTCCAGTTTTACTCACAGACTATAAGTTAATAAGAAATTCATTAAAAATGAAGGGGATTGGAGTAAGTAGAGGTTACTACTTACTTCATCCAATTAAATTTTTTGAATATATATTTGTTCCTTATGTAATTATAAGCACAAATATTGCTAATGAACTTTCAGTTTCATGTTTGTGCCGTGGAATAGACAATGAAGAAAAACCGACTAGTTATATTGAACTTAAGTTTAGCAAAACTGACTATTTTGTCATGGTAGTTGTTACTGTGATTTTTTGTTATATTATGTTTATGAGGTGATAAATTGATAACATTTAAAAATTTTAATTACAAATATATTGAATCAAAAAAATTAAATATTGAAGATTTGTCACTAGAAATTAAAAAAGGCGAATGTATTTTATTCACTGGAGCAAGTGGCTGTGGGAAAACAACAATTATGAGGGTTTTAAATGGTCTAGCTCCTGAATTTTTCGATGGTGGATTCAGTGGAGATTTTAGAATAGCCCATCTAAGTATAGGAGATAGATTAAAAGATTTTTCTAAGGTAGTAGGTAGTGTGTTTCAAAATCCTAAGAATCAGTTTTTTAATTTAGACTCTACTAGTGAACTTGCTTTTAGTATGGAAAATTATGGTTATTCAAAAGTTGATATTCAAAATAGAATTGATGAAGTAGTAAAAGAATTTTCTGCTGAATTTTTATTAGATAGAAATGTCTTAGAATTAAGTGGTGGGGAAAAGCAAAAATTGGCTTTTATGGCTAGTATGATGCTTGATGCTGATGTTTATGTACTTGATGAAATTACTAGTAATTTAGACTTAAAATCTATAGAATTAATATCTTCAATAATAGAAACTTTGAAGAAAAAAGGAAAGACAATAATTGTAGCTGAGCATAGAATCTATTATTTAAAGGATTTAATTGATAAGATGTATATTATTAAAGATGGTAGACTAGTTCATGAAGTTACAAAAGAGCAACTATCTGACTTTGATAGTAGATTATGTCAAACTAGACAAATAGATTTATCAAAAGTAGAGCTTGGTAAGAAAGAACCTAGAAATAATAAAGAACAATATTTAAATATTGAGCAACTAGATTATAAAGTCCATGACCATCAAGTTTATTTGAAAAATGAAAGTTTTTCTTCATCAAGAATTTATTCTATAATCGGAGCTAATGGTTGTGGTAAAACTACGTTTGCTAATGCTTTAAGTGGATTACATAAATCTAAACACAAAGTCACACTTAATGGAAAAAATCTTAATAAGAAAGATTTAATAAGAAGTACATTTCAAGTTATGCAAGATGTGAATTATCAATTATTTACTAATCTTGTAGAAAAAGAGATTAAATTAGGTAGTGACAATTTAGAGTTGTTTGATGAAGTGGTAGATAAATTAAATATTAGGAAGTTTCTGAATCGCCATCCTAATACATTATCTGGAGGAGAAAAACAAAGAGTAGCTATAGCTTCGGCCTTATTATCAAATAAAAAAATATTAATTTTTGATGAACCTACTAGTGGCTTAGATTATATTAATATGATTGAGTTTAGTCGTTTGATAGAGAAAATAGCTGAACAAGATGTTGTTATATTCATAATAACTCATGATTACGAATTTCTTTGTCAAATCTCGGATGAAGTACTATATTTTGATAAGCAAGGTTTAAAAGAAAGAATAGAAGTAAACGACGATAACAAAAAGAAAATATTAGAAATAATGAGTTAATGTACATTGTATATTAACTCATTATTTCTAGTTTTTAGACTCAAATAATTTGTTAATTTGTTATTAACATGATAAAATAAATAAGTTATAGAATAATTAAAGTTAGGAGGGAATTTATGTCATATGCTTCAGATATGAAAAAAGAACTGACATTAATAGAAATTACTAAAAATAGAGAATTTCTATCAGAGTTATCAGCTTTGATAAAAATGAATGGAATTTTAAATATTTCTAATGGAAGACTAAGTTTAAGTTTTCAAACAGAAAATGCTTCAATAGCAAGAAGAATGTTTTCTTTAATTAAGTATTTCTATGATGTTCATGTTAATATTTCTGTAAGGAAGAAATTAAAATTAAAGAAAAATAATGTATATATTTGCCGCTTAGAGCAAAATGTAAAAGAGATTTTAACAGATTTATATATATTAAATGACAATTATACTATGAGAATAGATATTGCGAATGAACTTATAGATACGGATGATAAAAAAAGAGCGTATTTACGTGGAGCATTTCTAGCAGGTGGTTCTATAAATAACCCTCGTACTTCTAGTTATCATATGGAAATATTTTCGTCATATGAAGAACACAATAAAGAATTGAATGAACTTTTAAATAGTTATAAGCTAAATGCTAGAAGTCTTGAAAGAAAAAAGGGATATATTGTTTATATTAAAGAATCAGAAAAAATAGCAGAGTTTATCAATCTTGTTGGAGCATTTCAGGCGTTATTCCAGTTTGAAGATGAGAGAATAGTGCGTGATATAAATAATTCGGTAAATAGAATGCAAAATTGTGATATGGCTAATATGAATAAAACGGTAAATGCATCTGCAAAGCAAGTAGAAGATATTAATATAATAGAAGAGAGAATTGGACTTGATAATATAGACGAGAAGTTAAGAGTTGTAGCTGAAGCACGATTAAAATATCCTGAATATCCATTAAAAGAAATAGCAGAAATGATTGAAGATGGTAAATTATCAAAATCTGGTCTCAATCATAGATTTAGAAAAATAGCTAAGATAGCTAAAGAATTAAAAGAAGGAACCTATCAGGCAAAATAAAAAAAGTGAGGAAAATTAAATGAGTAAATGGGATGAACAAATATTAGTTGTAAATAGAAAAGAATTATTCAACAATGAAGAAAATCATTTTTATGGATTTATAGAAAAAGAAGATGAAAAAACAAGAAAAATTATCGATACATTTGAATCATACGAAGTAAAAAGACGTGGGGATATGGAAGAAGATCCTAGCTTCAAGCAATTAATAGGGTATGTACTATTAAAAGACATAAATACTGGCGAAGTTTTAGTGTATAAACGTTTAGTTGGAGGTGGAGAAGCTAGACTTCATGGGAAAGCATCAGTAGGTATTGGTGGACATATGAATGAAGTAGAAGGAAAATCAATTTTTGAAATGCTAAAAATTAATGCATCACGTGAATTAAATGAGGAAGTAGGAGTTTCGGAAGAAGAAGCATTGGAAAACTTACAGTTTATTGGATTGATAAATGATGACGAAACAGAAGTTGGTCAGGTTCATATCGGAGTGGTGTATGAATGTAAAGTTGATAAAAAACAAGTAGAAGTAAAAGAAGACGACACTTTAGTTATTAGATGGATGTCTAGTGCTGAGGCGAAAAAAGAAGAAAATTATGAAACTTGGTCAGAGTTTTTAAAACCAATTTTCTAGATTTTAAAAGGGTTTGCTATAAAAATCCTTAATTTTTTAAAAATAATTTTGACAATTTATATGCTTAGTGGTTTATTGATATCTAAATTTGCTTTAAAATAGCTTTTTAGATATTTAATAGACTTTGCGGGAGTGACTCGATAAAATTGATTTCTCCGAAATCACGATTTTAAGTCACTCTCGCTTTTAAATTTTTATATTGTAAAAAAATCTAACGTATAATTGATGGATATCTTTAAAAAGTGTAAAATATATTTATATAATGGTGAATACATGAATTATATATATTAAATAAGAACTTAATATGTATATTATGTGAGAAAATATAACAAAAAGAAAGGGTGTTATTATGTTAAATATTAAGATGGATATGATACAGACAGTGGGGTTAGCCGTTGTAATTTTAATTATAGGTAGATTTTTACGAAAGAGAGTAAAATTTTTTGAGACGTATTGTATACCTTCACCAGTAATAGGAGGCTTCCTATTTGCAATAATTAATTTAATATTACGTCAATCTAATTTAGTAATATTTGAGTTTGATAATACGCTACAGAGTTTCTTTATGACATTATTTTTTACTAGTATTGGATTTAATGCAAGTTGGAGATTGTTAAAAATAGGCGGAAGAAAAGTAATTTTATTTTTAGTAGCTTCGATAATATTAGTAGTTTTACAAAATATATTGGCGGTTGGTATTGGATATGCAACAGGGACTGATCCACTAATAGCGCTACTAACAGGTTCAACAGCAATGACAGGAGGACATGGTACGGCAGCAGCTATGGCTCCTATCGTAGAAGAATTAGGGCATTCAGGAGCAAAAAGTGTGGCGATAGCAGCAGCAACTTTTGGATTAATTGCTGGTTCAAGCCTAGGTGGTCCACTAGCTAACAAATTAATTATAAATAAAAAATTAGAAGTTGTTGCAGAAAAAGTTGATAATGAACAAGTAAAAAATGATGAATTTTTATTTAATAATGACGTTAAAAAGTTAGATGGAGAAAGTTTTGCTAAGGCATTTTTCATGATTTTGTTAGCAATGTTTATTGGTAGCTTTGTTTCAACATTTTTAAATCAATTTCTTAAATTTCCTAGTTACATAGGACCTATGATTGTCGCTGCTATTCTAAGAAATATATCAGATCATACAACTAAGTTTGACTTACATTACGAAGAAGTTCATATTTTAGAAGATGTTTCATTAAATCTATTTTTGGGTATGGCAATGATAACTTTAAAATTATGGGAATTAAGTAATGTAGCAGGACAACTTGTAATATTATTAGTTTCTCAAGCAGTGTTAGCTTGGTTCTTTATTTACTTTGTAACATTTAAATTTATGGGAAGTAATTATGATGCAGCAGTTTTATCTGCAGGGCATGTTGGATTTGGACTAGGTGCGACACCGAATGGTATAGCAAATATGCAAAGTGTATGTGATAAGTATAAGCATTCTCATATAGCATTTTTTGTAATGCCTATAGTTGGAGCTTTATTTATTGATTTTTTTAATGTAGCAATAATTAGCGGATTCTTTTCATTTTTATCAAGATAAGACGGGTTAGGTTTGATTAGTATCGTTTTACTAATCAAACTTTTTTAATATTATCTTGATGAGAAATATAATGTATAATATAATATAGTAAAAGTATTAATTATTGTTATCTAGTTAAATATAAAAGAAGGAGAATATAGTGAAAAATAATAAAAGAAAGATAAATAATATTACAGTTGCTTTAGTTAGCATTATTGGTATAGTTATGATTGATACAAAAGTAGAAGCAGCCTATAAACCATTTAGAAATGCAGTCATTATTGATAAAAATGGAGTAATTCCAGATTTAGGAATTACCTCTACAACTAATAATAATTCAACTATAGAAAAAGCTAACAGTGCTACTACACCAGTAAAACCAGAGGACAAGAAACCACAAGGGAATGCAGCTATAACAAAACCTGTAGTAGAATCAGGAAAAGAAAAATCAGGTGTTAAACTGGTAGAAAAAGAGTCAGGAAACAAAGCTGATGAAAAACAAGTGGAGAAGAAACCACAAGGGAATGTAGGTATAACAAAACCCGTAGTGGAATCAGGAAAAGAAAAATCAGGTGTTAAACCGGTAGAAAAAGAGTCAGGAAACAAAGTTGATGAAAAACAAATGGATAAGAAACCACAAGGAAATGCAGTAACGACAACACCTGTAGTGGAATTAGAAAAAGACAAAACAACAGAAAAACCGATTGATAAGTCAACTATTTTTAGAGATGTTAGGACTTTAACGAGAATTGTGGAGAAAGAATTAGAAAGAATAATGAATTCAGGTAATAAACTAAGAAACCAAGAAATTAACAAACAATTTTTAAGTAGAGATAATCTAGCTTCTGTAGATAATAGAGAAATGAATCAAGAAATTTTAAAAGCTAACTTATCAGGTCGTCTAGTTGAAGTATCATTTGAAAAAGGTAGTGTTTCTGCAGAAAAACTATATGTAGAGCCTTTAGCTGATAGTAGTTTAATTCAGTTAATTTCTAATAAATTGGGTAACCAATATAATATTATTGAAACTTTTGAAATTCATTTTGAAAAAAATAATAAAAAAGTTGATAGCAATATAGAACGAAAAGTAAAAGTGGCAGTAGTGAAAAAAGATAATTATGATTTAGAGGTTTATCATATATCCGAGGATAAGAAACTTGAAAAAATAGATAGTATTTACACTGAAGGAATAATAACATTTAAAACAAACCATTTCAGTAAATTTACTATTGTAGAGAAAATAAATATAGGGACTAAAGATTTAGAAGAAAGAACTAAAATAGAAGTTCCAGAAAAGGATAAAAACAGTACTATCAATGAGGAACTACCAAAAACAAACTCTTATAAGTTAAAGCTGGAGAAGAAAATATTGCCAAAAACGGGCGCAACTTCAATGTCTTTAGAAATTTTTGGAGTTGGAATGATTTTATTGGCATACTTTATTAGAAAAAAACAAATTATTTAAAAAGGGAAGAAAGGGAGACGACTCAAAGGGCATAAATTTAAAATAGTGTATATAACAATTCATAATCGCAGTAGTTTATTGGTATCTAAATTTGCTTTATAAAAGTTTTTTAGATATCTAATAAACTGAGTGGGGGTGACTCGACAAAATCGATTTTTACGAAATCGTGATTTTTGAGCCGCTCCCTTTTCTTTATTTATACATTATATTTTTAAATGAAATTCAAAATTTTTAAAAATATAAAGTTTAAGTAATAGTAATAATTTTTGGTATAAACATTAAGTTTAAAAAGTTTATTTCTACAGTAATAATAGTGGTTAGGTCTTAATAAGGGATATAGAAAATAGAATAATATTAGAAATACATTAAGTAAATCGTAAAGATGACTATTTACAAACCGATTTAAACATGTTATAATAAATCGAAATTGTTTCGAATTAATATTAAGGAGAATATAAATGAATAAGAAAAAGATGATTATTTCTAGTGCATGCGGATCA
>NZ_CAURMG010000048.1:0-8818 GCF_963525875.1 uncultured Gemella sp.
ACGTTAACTCCTTTTTTGTTTTTAAGTACTCCACCATTTTGGATAGTTGTGTAGATTAATCCACCTTCAACATCAACACTATTTACAGTTAATCCTATTAGTCCATCATCTAATAAAATAGTGTCTCCAGCTTTAACATCATGTACTAATTCTGCATATGTAATAGAGAATTTTTCTGGTGTTCCTAAAACTTCAGTCATAGAAACGATAACATCATTTCCAGTTTCTAACATGATTGCATCATTTTCCATGTTGTTAGTTCTAATTTCTGGTCCTTTTGTATCTAAAAGGATTGCTAAGTTTGTTCCTGTAGCTTCTCTAACTTCTTTAATTGTTTGGATTCTTGCACCGTGCTCTGCATAATCACCGTGAGAGAAGTTAAGACGACAAACGTTCATCCCTAGTTCAACCATTTCAGTAAGTCTTTCTTTTGCTTCAGACTTAGGTCCAATTGTACAAATTATTTTAGTTTTTTTCTGTATCATAATATTACATACCTCTTAAGTTTTTATCTTTACTATTACTATTTTAACCTATTTTCAACTTGTTTTCAAACATTTTTCTAAAAAACAAACATTTTTATGTTAAGAAAACGTTTTCTATTGTTAGATTGAAAGTTGTTTAGATACATCATAAATTGTTAGATCAACATTGTGCGCATCGCTGAATACATCTTGGAATTTTGTACTAACAAGTTTGTTATTTTGAATACCTACTGCACGACCTGATTCACCAGCTAATAATAATTGTACAGCATAGTTTCCTAAACGAGAAGCTAATACTCTATCTTGAGCAGTTGGAGTTCCTCCTCGTTGGATGTGACCTAGGATAGTAGCTCTTACTTTCTCTCCTGTAAGTTCTGTAAGTTTATCTGCTAATTCTTGACCACCCATTACACCTTCTGCCAATACGATGATTGAGTGTTTTTTACCACGATTTTCTCCAGCTTTAATACGTGCAACAACTTCTTCGATATCTTCTTTTTTCTCTGGAATTAGAAGACTTTCACTTCCTCCTGCAATACCAGCAAATAATGCTAAGTCCCCTGCATTACGTCCCATTACTTCGATAATAAATGCACGCTCATGACTTGATGCTGTATCACGAACCTTGTCAATTGCATCAACGATTGTGTTAAGTGCCGTATCAAATCCAATTGTAAAATCAGTACAACAGATATCATTATCGATTGTTCCAGGAACACCGACTGTTTTAATATTCATTTCATTACTTAAAGCCATAGCTCCACGATATGAACCATCTCCACCGATTACTACTAATCCGTCAATTCCTAAAGCTTCTAAGTTCTTAATAGCTATTTTTCTAACTTCTGGGTTAGCGAATTCTGGTAGACGCGCTGAATAAAGCATTGTTCCACCACGGTTAATAATATTTCCAACATCTCCTACTTCAAGTTTTTTGATATTGTTTTCTATTAATCCTTTGTATCCTTGATATATTCCATAAACTTCTAATCCATTATAGATTGCTGTTCTTACAACTGCACGCACTGCTGCGTTCATTCCTGGTGCATCTCCACCACTTGTTAAAACTGCTATTTTTTTCATGTACTATTACCTTCCTCGTACTTTGTTATTAATTATTTTTAAATTTACCTATAAACAATAACATATTTTCAAACTTTTTTCTACTAAAAACAGAATTTTGTTTTATTTTTGTTCGATTTTTTTTGATTATTTACATGTATGCGATTTTAATGCGTTTTTCAGGGAACTTTTCCAAAAATTTTTGAACAAAAATATGTTCATTTCCTATAAAAAATGTTCTTCCTTTTGTTGAATCATTATTTAATAACGCAATCACCTTAACTTTGCTACTTTCAACTTTATATTCACTTAGTAAGTCCAATATAGCATCATCAATAATTGTATAGATAATTTTCATATTACTCATACAATAGTCATTATAATTTTTCAAGCTCGCTATCTTTTCTAATATAAACTGTTCTCTGCCGTTGCGTAATTGTTTTTTCAATGACATAACCGCAAAGCTACCTACTTTTATAAAGACATTTGCATACTTATAAACACTTGGAAATACTGTAACATCATAGTCGTTTTTCCCATCGTTAACCGTTAAAAACGCCATATAGTCACCGTTTTTAGTTTTTATTTCTTTTTTCGTTATTATTTCTACATAACTATCACTTATTTCACCGCCAACATATTGAAGTGGTAAATAAGAGTATTTCTCTTTTTCTACCTGTACCGGATGTTTTAAAAAATATGTCCCTGTTACTTCTTTTTCCATTTGAATTTTTTCTGTAATTGGATAATCTTCCACTTCTTCAACTTTCAATGTAAGCCCACTTTCCGCAGATAAAGCAACACGTACATTATTAATATACTGTCTATTATCAGAATAGTAGTCATTTACTTTTTTCATCAAAGTAGCTCTATTATATCCAAAAGTATCTAGCGCACCAGCTTTAACCAGTGAAACTGCTGCTTGATAGTCAACCTTCTTATTCATTCGTTTTAAGAAATCATCTATATCTAGATATAATCCAAAATTAATTCTATCTTGAACTATTTCATAACTACTCCTATAACCAACATTCTTTATTGCGGTTAAGGCAAATACGATATCATTTTTAAAAACTCTAAAATTAGATAAACTCCTATTAACATCAGGTTTAACAAGATTTATTCCTAGATTATTAAGTTCTTGTTTATACTCATTTATTTTCTTTTCACTACTTATTACGTTATTTAATAAAGCTGTCATAAAGTACTTAGTATAATAGACTTTCAAATACGCTAAACGATAAGCTAACATACTGTACACAACCGCATGACTTTTATTAAAACCATAATTTGCAAAGGTAACGATAAGCTCAAAAAGTTTCTCAGCAACTTTTATATCATACCCAGCTACAACACTCTTCTCTACGAATATGCGACCATAGTATTCCAAATCTTCTTTTTTCTTCTTACTTACAGCTCTTCTCATATTATCCGCTTCATTAAGACTCATATGGGCAAAATTTACCGCAATCAGCATAATCTGCTCTTGGTAAACAATTACCCCATAAGTATCTTTTAATATTTTTTCTAAATGAGGATGTGGATATACTACTTGCTCTTCTTTGTTTTTTCTACGAACATAGACTTCTATTTGAGCCATAGGACCAGGTCTGTAAAGAGCATTCATCGCAACGATGTCATTAAATTCCGTAGGCTTTAAGAGATTTAACTTTTCCTTCATACCACTCGATTCGAACTGGAAGATACCCTCTGTCTTACCTCTAGCAAACAGCTCATAAACCTTAGGATCTTGATAATTTATCTTTGTTATATCGAACGTTGGATTTTCTTTTTTTATCTCCTCTACAATACTTGACACCATTGTAAGGTATCTAATACCTAGAAAATCTATTTTTAATAAGCCGACACTCTCTACATCATCCATCGTCCACTGCGTTAAATACTTCGTCATATTTGATTTGGCAAGTGGAGCATAGTTAACAAGTGACTTATCATCACTTATTACTATCCCAGCTGCATGTACAGATGGATTCTTCGGTAAATTCTCTAAACTAAGAGCTATACTAAACCAACGTTTATTAATATTGCTTTGATTAATAAATGTTCTCAGTTCTTCTGACATTTCATAACATTCTTTCAATGTTCTTGTAGAACTGATATTACTACTAATAAATTTTAATGTTTTTTCATCAAACTGGAATATTCTTGCTGATTCTCTTGCTGCACTTTTCGACTGAAATGTTGTAAAGGTAATAATCTGAGCTACTTTATCAGAACCATACTTTTCTTCTACATATTTTATTACTTCATCACGTCTAGTATCTTGGAAGTCTATATCGATATCAGGCATAGAGATACGTTCTTTATTTAAAAACCTTTCAAACAGCAAATTATATTCCAATGGATCCGCTTCTGTTATATCGAGTAAGTAACAAACTAAACTTCCAGCAGCACTACCACGTCCTGCTCCAACTAATATATCATTATCTTTTGCATATTTCACAAAATCATAAACTATTAAAAAGTAGTCGTTAAAGCCCATTTCATCGATGATTTTAAGCTCATAACTATAACGTTTTTTATAATGATATAAATCTCTACCCACTAGTTTTTCTTTCACACCTTTTTGAACCAAATAAAGCAAATATTCCTTAGAAGATAAGTTAGAGAATATCTCTTCTTTTTCTCCGTAAATATACTTTGGCAAATGATATCCAGAAAAATTCAGGTCATATTGGCAATTATCAATTATTTCTTTTTGATTCTTAAATGATTTTTCAAAAACTGAGTGTAGTTGTTCATCATCAAATGTAAAAATCTCTTCAAAGTCTTTTTGTTCTCTGACAAATTCATCTCCTGAAATAGTCGTAAGTTCCTGTATATTAAGCTTTTTATTATCGCGAATAGCACGACTAACAATGACTTGCTGATAATGTTCTTTATTTAAATAATAACTTGGTTTTGTATAAACTATATTTTCATAAAAACTATAAGTACTTACTTGAAAACTTTCATTAAATCCAAAATAAAAATTATACTTACCAAGCAAATTATTTAAATATGAAAATTCCATACTATCTCTAAGTTCATCAACAACTATTAAGACAAAATCATCCTTATAGTCTGTCATTTCATTAGCGAAATTTTCTACAGTCCACTCTTCTTCATTCATAAACTTAGTAGAGATTTCTAACAATTTATAGAACATCTTTTCTGATTTACACAATATGTTAAATTTAAGTAGTCCTATACCATATCCCAAACTCACTTCTAAACCTTGAATCAAATTAACACCTGATTTCTTAGCTTCTTTATGTGCTTTTATTGCTCCGTACATATTTGGATCAACTATAACAACTGACTTTTGATTATCCTTAATAAGTTTCGAAAATAGACTCTCATACTTTATCGTACTATTCAATAAATCATAGGCACTATGTACTTGCATATTGCAATACATACTAATATCCTCCTTTCTTCGTTATTTTTGTTCAATTATATTATATTATCCGCAAAGTGGATTATAATCATCTTCTGAAGAACATCCCATGTTTTCTCCGTGATTTTTACTCTCTTCATTAAAATATCGATAAACTCTCTTATTATCATCACCCATAAAATAAATTGGATTAAACTGTGTATATTTAAGGTTTCCTTCTTCATCTAAAAGATACTCACAGACAACTCTTCGTTTTATCGTTGCTACAAAATTCGTAAATTTTCCATATTCAATAATACTTTCCACTTTACATTCAAGAGACATTATACACTCATCCATTATTGGTGCATCAATATATTTTGCTGGATCATATGTCATATCAGCCATTCCGATTTTGTTTTGACCTGAATGAAATCCTGCGATTTCAACCTTACTCAGAATTTGTTGACAAGGAATATTTACAGTAAATTCTCCATATTCTTTAATATTATCTACAGCATTACTCTCTGTTGTAAGTCCAACTGTAATCATATCACCTAAAGAATATGATGAACTACAAGCCGTCACATTGTATCTCCATTTTTTGTCCTTATAACCTATTAATATTACTGGAAATCCGTAATATAATTTACTGGTTTTAGTTTCTAATTTCATCTTCTTCTATCCTTTTTATTGTTTTCCTTTTATATAAACTCTACCTTATTTTAATTATCTCTTAGCTATAAAAGCTAATGTTCTTCCATCTGAATTTTCTGCGCTAAATTTAAAATCATCAAACTGTATTTTCTTCATTTCTTCTACTGATGAAACTTTATTTTTTACAAGCTCAGTTAAAAATTTTCCCCTTGCTTTTTTTGATATTGTAGAATGAACTTTTAACACTCCATCTTTTTCTTCCATAAAGCTGATTTTAATAAATTTCTCTCTTTGTTTTTTTGAAAATACTTCTTCAAATTCACTAGAAAGCAATGAAACAACAAGATTTTCATCTTCTATGCTTTCATCATAATTAGCTCTCCAGAAATTTTTTAATGACTGCCCAGAAATTTTTACATTTTGCAAAAAATCTAATCTATGTTCTTGGATTAAATCATAAGCACCTATTACACCATATAAAGATGTTGTAATAAATACATTTTCCTCTACATATTTCCTATCAGCCTCATCAAAATTATCACGATTTATATTTCTATACATTAGACCATTGAACAATTCTAATGCTTTATAACTTTTTGCTGTATTGTTATTTATATCTTGCCAACGAGAAAATTCTTCCATCGCCTTATCTTCTTTGATTTTATAAACTTTAGCCAAATCTAGGGTGCTAAATTTAGCAAATTCAGCAACTATTTCCAGACTTTCTTCACTAAGTTTCAATCCTTCTTGCGGTATTGCTTTTTTATTTAGTTCTTTGGCTGTCGGTATTAAGATTTTCATCATTATTCCTCTTCTTCAGGTAATTCTAAGAAACTATTTTCAATTAAACTATCTACTTCCATTAATACAAAGTTGTATTCTGTTGCTTCAATAGCTGGATTAATAATTAAAGTATTAAAATATCCAACTACAAAATCACGATTAGCAATTTCAAGTTTGAACATATATTCACTGATTTCATCGACTAAAAATGCTGTTTCTTTCAACACTTTATCCTCATAAGTATTAGCGTAGTGTACTTTTTCTAAAAGTCTACGAATTTCTAAATCCGCGTGTTCTTTTGCGAAACGATCGCGAATATGTTTAGCAAGTTCCTCTGTTTTAAGTGCTACTGTATTAATCTTTTCTTTTTGTAAAACACCATTTTCCTCTAATTTTTCTAGTAATGCTGTTAATGATTTGTGTAAACTATTCATTGTATTTCTCCTTTATTTTATAATAAATTATTTTAAAAACTATCATTCTCTATTTTATAAGAAAAATACGAAAAACGCTAATAATACGCTATGTAATAATCTAATTCCACAACATATACTATTTAATATTTCAATCTATAATTATACCTGCTCTTCATCTTTTAAACACTATTATAAAATGATATAATATTAGTGACATAAATATTTCGAGGTGAATTATGAAAAAATATGTAATGGCAATAGATCAAGGCACTACAAGTTCTAGAGCGATAATATTTAATAAAAAAGCAGAGATAATAGCAAGTAGTCAAAAAGAGTTTCCGCAAATTTTCCCTCAATCTGGATGGGTTGAACACGATGCTAATGCAATCTGGAATTCAGTACAGTCGGTCATTGCAGAAGCATTTATCGAAAGTGGTATAAAACCAAATCAAATAGATAGCATTGGAATTACAAACCAACGTGAAACTACCGTTATTTGGGATAAAAAAACTGGACTTCCTATTTATAATGCAATAGTTTGGCAAAGTAGACAAAGTGCTGATATAGCTAATAAACTAGTTAGTGATGGTTATAAAGATATGATTCATCAGAAAACTGGTTTAGTCGTAGATGCCTATTTCTCTGCGACTAAAATACGCTGGATATTAGATAATGTACCTGGTGCACAACAACGAGCTGAAAATGGAGAACTACTGTTTGGAACTATCGACACATGGTTAGTATGGAAGCTTACAGGTGGAAAAACTCACGTTACTGACTACACAAATGCGGCTAGAACGATGCTATTTAACATCAAAGATTTAACTTGGGATAAAGAAATTTTAGAAATTCTAAATATACCAGAATCTCTACTACCTGAAGTTAAATCAAATTCAGAAGTATATGGAAAAACTATAGACTATCATTTTTACGGTGGGGAAGTTACGATTAGTGGACTTGCAGGAGACCAACAAGCTGCTCTTTTCGGACAACTTGCCTTCGATAAAGGGATGATAAAAAATACATACGGTACAGGTTCATTCATTATCATGAATACCGGCGAAAATATGGAACTTTCTAAAAACAACCTACTAACTACTATTGGTTATGGTATAAATGGAAAAGTTTATTACGCTTTAGAAGGATCTATTTTTATTGCAGGAAGTGCCATTCAATGGCTACGAGACGGTTTACGATTAATAAAAAAATCATCTGAAACTGAATCGTTAGCTTATAATTCTAAAAATAATAACGAAGTATATCTAGTGCCTGCCTTTACAGGATTAGGTGCTCCATATTGGAATCCTGATGCTCGTGGAACTATCTTCGGTTTAACACGTGCTACTACTAAAGAAGATCTGGTTAAAGCTACGTTACAATCTATCGCTTATCAAGTACGCGACATTATCGATACTATGAAAATTGATGCTAAAGTAGAAATTCCTCTTCTTAAAGTCGATGGGGGAGCTGCTAACAACGATTACTTATTAGAATTCCAAGCAAACATCCTAGGCGTTAAAGTCGCTCGAGCTGAAAATATAGAAACTACAGCTTTAGGTGCTGCATTCCTAGCAGGATTAGCCACTGGATATTGGGAAGGCCTAGATGAGCTTAAGAACCTAAATACTGCAGGCAAACTATTTGTTCCTACGATGGAAAAAGCAGAACGCGAAAAGCTTTATAAAGGTTGGCAACGTGCAGTGAAAGCAACACAGATTTTTGCGGAGGAATAATTACTAATAAAATAAAAGCTAAGAACTAGTTTTTTAAAAAACTTACTCTTAACCTTTTTTATTTCTAATTTATTTTCACTATTTATATAAGTAGTATAACCAATTTCTTGAAATAAAATTTTCACAGTGATATAATTGGAGTTATAGGTGAAAACGTTTGCTTGTAAATTATTAAACTAGCAAGTTGCAATTTTTATAGAAGAGGTGATTTTATGAAGATAAATAATTTTACAAAATGCACATTGGCGATTGCATTAGGTTTTGGCCTTAACTCTCTTACTGTAGTAGAGGCAGCAGATAACA
>NZ_CAURMG010000049.1:0-8791 GCF_963525875.1 uncultured Gemella sp.
TCTTTACTTGCGTTTTCGCCTTTAGCTGCGATTGCTTTCGCTGCTTCTTTTGCTGTTTCTAGTTCAGTATTTAACTCTTGTAATTTTGCTTCATAAGCTGTGATACTTTCTGGTGTTTTTCCTTCTTTACTTGCTGGTACTAAACCTTCTGCATCTTTTGCTAATGCTGCTTTTTGCTCTGGAGTTGCTGCTTCTACTAGCGCTTTTTTAGCTGCCGCTAATGCCGCTTTCTTCTCTGCTACTTTTTGTAATGCTGCATTTACTGCTTCTTGTGTTGCGTTTGGATTTGCGATGATTCCTTCTGCTTCACTTACTGCTGCATCTGCTGCTTCTTTTGCTGCAGTATATGGCGTTACTGTTTCAGGTGTTTTTCCAGCTGTTACTTCCTCTGCTGCTTCTTGTTTTAGTTCGTTCTTAGCTGTTTCTAAACCACCAGTATTAGCTTTGTCTTCTAGTAATGTTGCCGCATCAGTTAATTTTGATTTTAACGCATCAACTTTTGAAATTAGTTGAGCTGCTTCTTCTTTTGCTGCATTATCCGTTTTAGCTTTTTCTAAAAGTTCTGCTACTTTTGTTTGAGCTTCTGTTAATTCTTGTTGAATTGCAGCTACTGAATCCTTATACTTTTGTACACTTGTTGGTTTTTTATTTCCTAATTTATCATCACTAATTGGTGTTAAAGCTGTTTCTGCTTTTTTAAGTTCTGCTATTTGTGCAGCTGTTGCTTTGTCCTTTAATAATGCTTTAGCTTCTTCTAGTTCAGCAAGTACTTCTGTAACTTTTTCTTGAGCTTCTAATGCTGATACTTTACTTGCATTTTCTTGAGCATTTGCTACATCATTTGCTGCTGCTACCGCTTTATCTAACTCTGATTTCAATGCATTATATTTTGCTTCATACGCATTAATACTATCTTGAGTTTTTCCTTCTTTACTTGCTTCTACTAGTTTCGCTTTATCTGCTGCTAATTTTGTTTTTTGAGCTTCTGTTGCTGCAACTACTAATTCAGCTCGTGCTGCTTTTAACTCTGCTAATTTTTCATTTAGTTTACTTACAGCAGCAGCTACTACATCTGGATCTGGATTTTCTTGCGCTAATATAGTTTGAGCCTCTGTTTGAGCTTTTACTGCTTCATCTTTTGCTGTATTATATGGTTCTTTTGAAACTGGTGTCTTACCGATTCTTGGGTCTGGATCTTCATTTATTAATCCTAATAGGTTATTATTTGAAGCAGTTAATTTTGATTTATCAGTTCGTAATGCTTGTTGATCTGCTAACACAGCTGTTACGATATCTTTATAAGTTCTGGTAGAACTCAATTCTCCGTCTAATAAATTCTTAACATTTTCTAATTGTGTTTTATAGGCATTAATAGTAGCTTCAGTTTTTCCTTTAATATCTCTTTCTTCAGTTGCTTTTAACTTATCGTAAACTCTTTGTAGTAAATTTTTAGCTAATTTTCGAGTATCTTGTTCAATTGAAAAGTCTAATCCTGTTACAGGTAACGCATAATGTCTCAATGGAGACTGATATCCCATACCCATTCTTTCTGTATTTGTCACTTTAATTCGAACTGTATACTCAGTAACTCCTACTGGTAAATCTATATCTGAACTTGTAAACGTACCAGCTTGACCATTTGGCTTATAAGCTGCTTCTGCCATTTTTGCCTCTACTTCAGCTTTATTTAAAGTGTAATTATTAAAGTCACTTCGTACAAACGCTCTTCCTGTACCATCCTTAGCTGGTGTTACTATACCTTTTTCATTTGTTAAGGTTTTTCTTGGTTGTGGCTCAAAACTATACGTATAAGCAGTTACTTCACTATTATTCTGACGATAAACTACTTCAACTAAATAATTGGCTTTTGTACCATTCAAATCTCCAGTAAATCCTGTTTTAAAGGCAACTTTCACCTTAGATCCAGTTGCTGGTGAATGAGCTTTAAAAGTTTTCTCAATCCCATTAAAACTCTTAATTGCAAAAGAATCACTACCTCCTAAACCAGATCTTTTATAAGGTTGTCCATTAAATGTTTGTTCTGTTTCACTAGCAATAGTTCTAACTTTTCCTAAGAATAACATATAGTCTTTTGATCTATCAAAAGCTTGTTCGCCTACATAAGTATCATAATATTCAGCCCGTCCTCTGTTAATATTAGTATATACTGTATTTACAGTTTCAACTGGGAAAATACCACTTTCCGTTTTTCTTGCGATAGCAAATTTCCCCGGAGTACCATCTGGTTGATTAATCGCTTTCCAACCACCAAACTCTTGAATCTCTTTTACATCACCTCTTGCAACTCCTGTTTTATCTCCAAGGTCATTCATATCCTGAATTTTTGTATTATTCTGAACTGCATCTGGTAATTTTAATAATTCTTTTGTAATTTCACCTAAATCCGCATTTTCAGCTGGTGCAGTATACGTTTGATTCGCAGCAGGGTCTGTATCCGTTGTAGCTGCATCCGTACCCGTACGGAATGGATTATTAGCATCCAATGCTTTTCCATTACGTTCATCTCTAGAACCTGAGTTTGCGATAGAGTTAGAGTCTGAAGCTTTCTCAGTATTAGTTGCTATTTTACCCACAGTAGCTTTTCCATTTGTTGTATCTACTGCCGGTGCTTCTTTTTTCTCTTCTGGTTTTGTTTGTAATTTTGTAGTTGCAGTAACTAATTTAGCGTGTGCTTTTGTTAATTCAGCTTGTGTTTTTGCATTGTTTAAAACTGTTCTTGCTTCTTCTAAAGCTGCTTTTAATTTGTTCACACTATCTTCTGTTTTAGAAGCATATTTTCCGTTAGTAAATTTTCCATCAATTTCTTCAATTAATTTTGTTAAGGCTGTTTTATTTAGAGTTTCTTTTTCAGAATTCTCTAGTTTTGAAGCTACTGCAGCTGCTACACTCTCTCTAGTGTTTTCTACAACTGGTTTGACTTGTGCTTTTGGCGCAACTTCTAGTTTATTATCTGTTCCTAATGATTCATCTGTTGTTGTGTTGTTTGAAACAGATTCACTAGCTTGAGCAACTGCTCCGGCACCAAAAAAGATACTTGCACCTATTACAACAGACGCAGCACCTACTTTAAATTTCTTTATTGAGTATGACTCTACTTTTGTACCCTCTTTTGTATTTTTCAAATAATAATTATTTTTTCCTATCACTTTTATTCTCCTTTTTTAAAAATATTAATCTAGTTTGAAGTTAAAAATAAGTACCTTTTATATTAAACTATTAAATCACCATATTTATTACTATCGACCGCGCCGATAATAATAATAATAATAATAATAATATATTATCATTTCCATTATTTATTAGTTTTAAAAATATAATGGAATTATAATATATCACTATAATCATATAGCATTATACATTATAATATTATAACAAATTATCAGTTTATAGTCTAATTATTTTAATAAAATATAGTATGAAATATTTTTAACAAGAGATTTTAAATGTCTCTTGAAATCCTCATAATTAAGTAGTATATATTACTAAATTAAAATATAATTAAAATATAATTAAAATTGGTTTAATTTTTGATTATATTCTTCTATCTATATAAATAATACTACTTTAAACTTTAATTTCCATAAACAATCAATAAATTAAACTTTTATTCATAGACCTTCTTACTATTATTAGTTATGATTTAAAATTA
This sequence comes from uncultured Gemella sp., assembly GCF_963525875.1. Taxonomy (GTDB): domain Bacteria; phylum Bacillota; class Bacilli; order Staphylococcales; family Gemellaceae; genus Gemella. Next base: position 3,671 of record NZ_CAURMG010000049.1, read on the forward strand.
TACCCTATTTTGCAGATTAACATATTAGTTCTTCTATAATATATACCATATATCTATATTTTAATATAATTAGTTTTAAATTTATTATTATCAAATAAATAATATCATTTATTTTATTTTCTTATTATTTAATAAACCGCTTTCTAAAGGAGTACTTAAATATCTTATTAAAATATTCACATTCTAAATTTTTAAATAATAATTTCATATTGAATTTTAGGTAGATATATTTTATACTAAATGTTGTAGATAACAAAAGGAGCTATATATATTATGAAAAACAAAAAACTTGTTATGACTATTTCATCAGTTCTTGCCACTGTTGTTCTTGCAACTGGATGTGCACAAAAAACTGAAGAAAAAAAAGAAGAAAATAAAAGTGGAGATAACAAAATAACTCTTACTTATGATCAACTTAGATCAAGAGAAAATACAATGGGATCTCTATGGTATCAAAATGCTGCTGAAGTAGATGCATTATACCAACAAGGCTATAACGTTGCCACTAGTAAACTAAAAGAGTTATTAAAACAACCTACTAGCAAACCTTATTCTATCGTATTAGATATCGATGAAACAGTATTAAGTAATATTCCATTCCAAGTTAAAATGGTTAAAGATGGAACTGCATTTAATCCTAAATTATGGGATGAGTGGGTTCAAAAAGCTGAAGCTACACCAGTAGCTGGAGCAAAAGAATTCTTACAATTTGCTGATAAAAACAAAGTTCAAATTTACTACATCTCAGATAGAACAGATTCTCAAGTAGATGCAACTATTAAAAATCTTGAAGCACAAGGACTACCTGTTCAAGGAAGAGATCACCTAATGTTCAAAAAAGAAGGTGACAAGTCTAAAGAAGGACGTCGTCAAGAAGTTTTAAAACATACTAATCTTGTAATGTTATTTGGAGATAACTTAGTTGACTTCGCTGAATTCTCTACTAAATCAGAATCTGATAGAGATAAAATGTTCGAACAATTAAAAGCTGAATTTGGTGATAAATTCATCATTTTCCCTAACCCTATGTACGGATCATGGGAATCAGCAGTGTATAAAGGTGAGAAAAAAGATGCTAAAGGGCAATCAGATGCTCGTATGAACGCCTTAAAAGGATACTAATTCTATAGAACAATATAACGGGACTGACCAAAAAGCCCTAAATCTTAACAAAGTTTTTATGAAAACTCATAGACGCAGTGATTTATTTATATCTAAATTCACTTTGTAAAAGCTTTTTAGATATCTAATAAACTGTGCAGGAGTGATTCTTAAAAATCGATTTCTATGAAATCGTGATTTTTGAGTCACTCCTATTTTTTTACATTTAATATAACAATTTTCTTGATTGATATTAAATATCAGAGTATAATTAAGTAGCAAAGCATATAACAGCTTATTTATTATTCATTAAATTAGGAGTCAAGGATGAAAAAGAAAAATTTAAAATATGTTCTTATACCGGCATTTGCAGCCACTACACTATTCCCAGTCTTAACAAATGACAACCAAGCTCACGCTAGCGAAAACAATGATACAGTGTCTGCTCCTGTTAGTAATACAGTAAATAATACGAGTTTAACAACTGAAAATTCAAATACTACTTCAGAACCATCGACTACAGAAGTAAAACCTAATGTATCAAATAACAATGGTGAAACTTCTTCTGGTAATCTAGAAGATAGTTCTTCTTCTAAACCAACTATCCCTTTCACAGTAGCTGAATATAAACAAAAGAGTGCTTTAGAACTTGCGAAATTAGTCCGTGAGAAAAAAGTAACAAGTACAGAGTTAGTTGATTTAGCTTACAAAGTTATTTCTGAAGAAAATCCTAAATTGAACGCTGTTCTAACAACTGAAAATGGAAAAATCCCTAACGCTATCGTGGATGAAGCATATAAAGCAGCGAAAGAAATTGATACTCGTATTAGCGCTGGAAATCTGGCTGCCAACCCTGTAAACTGGGAAGAACAACCATTCTTAGGAGTTCCTACATTAATTAAAGGATTAGATCCACTAAAAGATGGAGATGCTTCTAGTGGAGTTATATTTAATAGAGGTAAGGTATCTAAAACTAGTGGAGTAGTAGCAAAAGAATTTGAAAAACTTGGTTTTGTTATTCTTGGTCAAACTAACTATCCTGAATTAGGTACTAGAAATATTACAGATTCTAAATTATTCGGTCCTGCTAGAAATCCTTGGGATTCGAGTAGAAATACTGGTGGTTCTTCAGGAGGCAGTGCAGGTGCTGTAGCAAGTGGTATGGTTTCAATCGCTAGTGGAAGTGATATAGGTGGTTCTATTCGAATTCCTGCTTCGTGGACAGGATTAATCGGGCTAAAACCAACAGGAAATGGAGCTAAATTTCCTCTTGTAAAAACTATTGAAGATGCTAAAGAGTATTTTGATAAAACTAAAATCAATAAACCTAAAACATTAGTAGAAGTTCCTACAGATCTAAAAACTTTAAAAATAGCTTATACTCTTAAAACTCCATTGAAAGATGTAGAATTAAGTGAAGATGGAAAAAAAGCCGTTCTTAAAGCTGTTGAATTTCTTAGAAGTCAAGGTTTCACAGTTGAAGAAGTTACTGAGTTCCCTATCGATGGTTACGAAGGAATTAGAACATATACTATGAGTGCTATTGGTAGCATATACACCGTTCCTGCAAAAGCAGCTACTGAAGAAAACAAACGTGATTTAGATCCTGCTACTTATGCATTAGGTACATCAATAGCCAAAGGTAAAAATGCTAATACTGACATTTCTTCTGCTAGACCTGCATCTGAATATATTAATAAGATGAATGAATTTTATGGGAAATATGATTTATTCTTGATGGCAACAAATGCTGTTACTGCTCCATCGAATGATAAAAAAGTAGATCCATATGTAGATCCAGAAGTTGAAGAAAAGCTATATAATATTAATAGTATCACTAATCCTAAAGAAAGATTTGATCTATTAGTGAAACAATGGGAACCAATGATGAAACGTACTCCATTTACATGGTTATTCAACTTAACAGGTAATCCTGCTATTTCTTTACCTGTCTATAAGAGTGAAAATAATCTTCCTCTTGGAGTTATGTTCGCAGCAAAAAATAATTCAGAAAAAATACTTCTTGAAATGGGACAATTATTCCAAGATAATAATCAGTTCATATTACACCCTAACGTAAGAAATACTGTTATTGCGGAAGATGGGAATAAAGTAAAAGAAAACGAATACGGAACTAAATACCAGTATTCTACTCCTTCTGAAGCGCCTATTACAGATAACCTTTCGCCTTACACTGGCAGTATCGAAGGTCTTTCAGAAAATGGGAATAAAGTAGTTGTTGATAAAGATGGGCATGTTTCTGAGTTCAACACTCCTAGTGAAACTTCTGCGGCTGATAATACTAAACCTTTTACTGGTAAGGTTGATGGTCTTTCAGAAAACGGTAATAAAGTAATTGTTGATAAAGATGGAAATATTTCTGAGTTTAACACTCCTAGTGAAACTTCTACGGCTGATACTCCTAAATCTTTTACTGGTAAGATCGAAGGTCTTTCAGAAAATGGGAATAAAATAGTTGTTGATAAAGATGGGCATGTTTCTGAGTTCAACACTCCTAGTGAAACTTCTGTATCTGATAATACTAAACCTTTCACTGGTAAGATCGAAGGTCTTTCAGAAAACGGAAATAAAGTAATTGTTGATAAAGATGGAAATGTTTCTGAGTTTAATATTCCTAATGAAACTCCTGTGTCGGATACTATTAAACCTTTCACTGGTAAAGTAGATGGGTTTTCAGAAAATAGTAACAAGATAAATATTGATAACCAGGGCAACATTATAGAATACAACACAACTAAAAATACTCCGACAATATTAGAATTACCACAATTAAATATTAATAATACAACAACAGTTATTATTAAATCTAACAATAATAATATTAGCGTTGAACTTGATAATAAACATGCTAAAGATTTAGAGTTTAAAGCTAATGATATCACTAGTACAATAAATTTAGAAGATTTAAAAAATAAAATTGTAGCAGATAAAAATAATAGTATTAATAATATAGATGAAATTTCTACTGTTAGAGTCCTTGATTTAGAATTACAAAAAAATAATGAAGAGATTAAACTTAATATTCCTAGAACTGTACATATCGCCTTACTACAAAATGAAAAGAACAAAGATATACTAGTCTATCACATTAAGGATAATAATACAATTGAGCTAGTTCCTTCAAATGCTACAGAAGATAGCCTAAGCTTTACGGTAAATCACTTCAGTAAATTTGCTCTTATAACAAAAATAAAAACAGCACTAGCTTCGAGCGAAAAAGATATCAATAGTTCAGCAGTTCATGAAGAAAAAAAATTCACAGTAATAGAAACAAGAGGAGCTAAATCAACTCCACAAAACGCTCCAAAAACCCTTCCGAAAACCGGAACAACAACTAATAATTTCTTAACTGCCCTTGGATTTTCGCTTCTAGCATTAACTGCCTTATTAAAACGAAAAAATAATAACTAATATCACAGAACCTCAGAATATGTTTCATATGAAATTATAAATTCTGAGGTTTTTCTGATATAAATACCAAAGTCGATTAAAAACTATGTTTGAGAGCCGAAATTAATAACTAATTTTAACCTTTATTCTCTATTGATTAAATATCAAATAACTTCTCATATTCCATCAAAAAAACACCCTCGAAAAATATCGAGGGTGTCCTTTTTGCTCTAGTTAAGTTCGGAACCTAACTTGAACTTCTAAGACTTATCTTAGTCTTCATTTTTTTCTTTACGACGTCTTGCTACTGCAAGTAATCCACCTAAGATTCCTAATCCTAATCCTGCTAATCCTGTATTAGTTTCAGTTGTACCAGTGTTTGCTAAACGAGTCGCTTTAGCTGGTGCTTTAGGCGCTGTCGGAGTTACTGGTCCTTCTGGTTGTACAGGAACAACCGGAGTCGGTGTTGGTCTTTCTGGTGTTACCGGTACGTACTTGATTGGCGTATCTTGAGTTGAATCTGCCGGCACATCTGGTACTTCATATCCTTTAGATGGATCTTTCGGATCAACTGGTTTCAATGGATTTCCATTTGGATCTACAGGGATA
>NZ_CAURMG010000050.1:0-8736 GCF_963525875.1 uncultured Gemella sp.
TATTTTTGTTCTACTCCATCAAGCCATAGTGATTGAGAGTAACCAAGTTCTTGTGCTTTCTTTTGACCTTTAAGTGATCCAGCATAGTTACCTGCAGTTTTAGCAAATCCAAATCCACCACGAACTGCACGAACATATTCATGTTCTACATAAATTTTATTAGGTTGAAGACCTGCTTTGAAGTAGCTTCCTGATGGAGATAAAATGATTACGAATTTAACTTCGTTATTTGGGTGTACTCCAAGTGCTTCTTCTGAACCATATAAGAACGGTCTAACATATAGTGAAGTACCTTCAGATTTAGGAATCCAATCTTTATCGATAGAGATTAGTTTTTTTAGTGCAGCTAATGCAAATTCTTCATCTAATTCAGGTAAAGCGATACGATCTGAAGATTTGTTTAAACGTTTAAAGTTTTGTTCAGGGCGGAATAAAACTGCTTCTCCATTAGCGTTGTATGCCTTCATACCTTCAAATACACTTTGTCCATAGTGTAATACATTTAATGCAGGTGATACAGGTATTGGACCATAAGGAACGATACGAGGATCATACCAGCCTTTATCAACTGACCAATCCATGATAAACATATGGTCGGTAAAAACCGATCCAAAACCAAGTTTGTCATCAGGTGTTTTTTCTTTAGGTGTAGTTGTAAGTTCTACTCTGATATCATTTACTGTTAGTTTTGTCATAATTATATTTCTCCTTATCTTAAAACAATTAATTTGTTAACTTAATAAAACTATTATAATACTAATTGAATATTTTTTCAATACTTTTCTTTAAATTTTCTGAAATTTTAATGAAACTATCCGATATTTCTTGTTGCAAAATTTATAAAAATACTATAAAATGTTTAGAGTACTATTGTTAATATTTTTCTCTTAATATTACTTATACTAATTTAATTTTTATTGAAAATGTGTTACAATATTAGAAATATATTATTAATAATGTACCTAGTAAAGAAAGAAGGCAGATATATATGGATATAAAAAAATCATTAGAAAACAAATTTAATACATCTTTAGCTAATCTAACAGGTTCGCCTATTAGAGAATTTGATAGATTTGCTTCATCAATAGATGGTATTATTAAACTTACATTAGGAGAACCAGACTTTGACACTGCTGAAGAAGTAAAAGAGGCGGCTAAAGTCGCACTAGATAACAACAGAACTCACTATTCTGTAAATAATGGTATAGAAGCTCTAAGATCAGCATGGGCTAAAAATTTGGAAAAGAGATATAATGTAAATTACAGCTCTGATGAGGTTATTGTGACGATTGGAGCTTCAGCGGCGATAGAACATACTATTTCAGCGATTACGAATGAGGGAGATACTATTTTAGTTGTAACACCTTATTTTTCAGCGTATGAAGGAGTGGGTATTTTAAATAAATGTAATATAAAATTTATCGATACTGTAGATAATGGCTTTAAAGTACGTCCAAGTGATTTAGAAAAAGCTTTAGAAGAAAATAAAGATGCAAAAGCAATTTTAATAAACTACCCTAATAATCCAAGTGGAGTTTCTTACACAAGAGATGAGGTTAAGGAAATTGCTGATGTATTAGCTAGATACGATATCTTTGTACTTAGTGATGAAATTTATGGTGATATTACTTATAATTTCAAACATACATCTCTAGCAGAATTTATTCCGGAGCAAACAGTTCTAATTAGCGGACTATCAAAATCACATGCTATGACAGGATGGCGTATTGGTTTTATAGCAGCTCCTGAGGCAATGATTAGAAAAATTGGTGTATTCCACCTGTTTACAGTATCTGGAGCACCAACATTCATTCAAGATGCAGCTGTAGTAGCATTAAGTGACGAGAATGTTGATAAATATAATAATCATATGATTGAAACTTATAGAGAAAGAAAAGACTATATGGTTCCAAGACTTCGTGAATTAGGATTTGAAATTCCAGAAATAGATGGAGCATTTTATATATTCGCTAAAATTCCTGCAAAATATCGTGACCTAGGAGCCATGGAATTTTGTAAATTATTAGCGAAAGAAGCACGTGTGGGAGTTATTCCTGGAACAGCATTTGGGAAAGCATACAATGATTTCTTTAGAATTAGTTATGCAACTAGCATAGAAAATATTAAAGAAGCTGTTGAAAGAATTTCTCAATTTATGAATAAATAAATTATAGTAGAAAGGTCATTATAATGAAGGGGAAATTCATAACAGTAGAGGGTTCAGATGGTTCAGGTAAAACTAGTTTTATTACCTTTGCTACAGACTATTTAAAAGAAAAAGGGTATAAAGTAATTACCACACGTGAACCAGGTGGAACAGTATTTAGTGAGAAAGTAAGAGAGCTTCTTTTTGATAGTTCAAATGATATCGATGCAAAGACTGAAAGTCTACTGTTTTGTGCAAGCCGACGTGATCATATTGTAAAAAAAATATTACCGTATGTAAATGATGGATATATAGTTATATGTGATCGTTTTGTAGATAGTTCAGTAGCTTACCAATCATATGGTCGTGGTTTAGATAAACAAGAAATCTTGGATATAAATGCGTATGCTACTGATAATCTTGAACCCGATTTAACGTTATACTTTTGTTTAGATGTTGAAGTAGGATTAGCTCGCACAAAAAACAGAGATGATAATAACCGAATGGATCAAGAAAGTTTGAATTTTTACAGAAATGTTAAACGAGGTTATGACAATCTTTCAAAAGAAAATAGCGAGCGTATTAAAGTAATAGATGCTAGTGATACTTTTGAGAATGTCCAAAAGCAGGCACTTTCAATATTGGAAGGATTTTTAAACAATGAACTTTAGTAAAGATACAGTTGTAATAAAATCTTTAACAAATACATTAAAAACTGATAAACTATCCCATGCCTATTTAGTAATAGGTGAGGATAGTTTATATTGTGATGAGTTTATTTTAAGTTTTGTTAAAGCGATATTTTGCTTAGAAAATAAAAATAAGGAATTTTTCAGTTGTGAAAAATGTAATAATTGTCGAAGTATTAATCATGAAAATTACGTTGATTTTTATAGATTAACAAGTGAAACTTCTATAAAAAAAGAAGAAATCCAAACTTTAAAATCAGATTTGAGTGTTAAAGCATTTTATGGTAAAAAAATATATTGGATAAAAGATATCGAAAAGATGACTGAACAAGCAGCTAATAGTCTTCTTAAATTTTTAGAAGAGCCTGAAGATGATATTATAGCTATACTTAGTTGTAAAAATATCAGTGCGGTATTACCTACAATTATTTCTCGCTGCCAACAGATAAAATTAGTTGGTCAAAGTAATAATATAGAAAGTGTACAAAATGAAGAGCTGATAAAATTTGTTGCTGAATATGTAAGGAAATATATTAATAAACCACATTTAGCAAATATTTATATTTTAGAAATATTAAAAACAAAAGAAGATATAGTCGAATTTTTTAAATATTTGAGCATTCAAATAACTAATAGTTATACCGAAAATAATCGACACGATGTCGTGAACATAAGTAAAGTGCAGGAAAAAGTACTGCTAGCTGTAACAGATTTGAAATCAAACATTAATGCTACATTGGTTTTAGAGAAGTTCCTTTTTACAGTTTTATTAGATAATAATAATTTAGAATTTTTAATACGAGGTTAGTATGGAAGATAATTTGAGGATAGATACAGTTTCGAAAAATTATAAGATATTACAAAAAGTTGATCATTATAGCATGTCAACAGATTCGTTTTTACTCCCGTATTTTGCTAATGTACCAAAAAGTTTTAAAAAAAATATAATAGAACTCTGTAGTGGTAACGGTGGTATCTCGATAATTTTAAGAGAAAAATCCGCAGCTAAGATAGAAATGATAGAAATTCAAGAAGATTTAGTTGAACTTAGTAGAAAGAGTCTGAAGCTAAATGGAATTACTAATGTAGAAGTGAGAAGCGGTGATATAAAAAATGTAAAAGAATACTATAGACCATCATCGTTTGACTATGTTATATGTAATCCACCGTATTTTCCTGTTGAAAATATGCCGAATCAAAGAGAAAAACACAATCATAATATATCAAGACATGAACTATTATGTAACCTTAGTGATGTAGTGCAGGCGATTAGATATTTAGTTAAACAAAATGGAAAGTTTGCACTAGTTCATAGAACTTATAGAATAAGTGATATCATCTCTGAATGTGAGAAAAATGGACTAGCGATAAAGAGAATAAGATTTGTATACAGTAAGTCTTCAAGTGAAAATAGTAAAATAGTACTTGTTGAAGGTAGTATTTCAAAGGTTAGTGATATTAAAGTTGAACAGCCGTTTTATATTTATAATGAAGATGATAGCTATACAGATGAGATGAAGAAAGTGTATGGAATTTATGAGTAGCTTTATGTATGTAGTTGAGTGTTGCGACAAAACTTGGTATACTGGATATACAACAGATATAATAAGAAGAATAAAAACTCATAACGCGAAAAAAGGCGCAAAGTATACGAGAGTAAGAGTACCTGTTAAACTTATTTATTTTGAAGAGTTTGAAACGAAAAGCAAAGCTACACGTGCGGAAAGTTTATTTAAGAAATTGACACGTAGTAAAAAAGAAGAATATATATTATTAAATTTGAATACAGAAAAAAGGCAAAAAATAAAAGATTTTAATATGAAAATAAAGGAAAAATAACTATGTTATATTTAGTAGGAACACCAATCGGTAATTTGGAAGATATTACATTAAGAGCATTAAGAGTGTTAAAAGAAGTGGATATTATAGCTTGTGAAGATACGAGAAATACTCAGAAGTTATTGAATCATTATGAAATAAAGGGTAAGAAATTAATCAGTTATCATGAACATAATGAGGATAAAATGAGCGATAAAATAATTGAATACTTAGAAGAAGGGGTAGATATAGCGTTAGTAACTGATGCAGGTATGCCATGTATTTCAGATCCAGGTTACGTATTGGTTGATAAGGTAAAGAGCGCTGGGCTTGATGTAGTAGTTTTACCTGGTGCTAATGCTGGTCTTACTGCACTAGTAGCGAGTGGAATTGAATCTTATAACTATACTTTTTATGGATTTTTACCAAGAAAAAGTAAAGAACTTAAACAAAAGTTAGAGGTTATTTTGAACTCAAAAACAACGGGGATTTTGTATGAGAGTCCACATAGGGTTAAAAATTTAATCGAAGAGATTGCTAAGCTAGCACCATCAAGAAAAATTGCTGTAGCTAGAGAACTTACGAAGATGTTTGAACAAATAGAAACATTTGAGGCTAGTGTAATATTGGAGATGTTAGGTGAAAAGATTAAGGAAAAAGGGGAGTTTGTAGTGATTGTTTCTCCGTCAAAAGAAGAGGAGCACAAAGAACTTAATCTTGAAGACATTGTAGAATTAATATATGAAAAAGTTCAAAGTGGTGAGAAAAAATCAGAAGCTATTAAGAATACTGCTAAAGATTATGGCATAAATAAAAAAGAGGTTTATAGTTTATATCATGAAAAATATGATTAGTTTTGTATCTGTGAATATATTAATAGTAATCTTTCTAATTGCCGCAATACATATTAAAATATTTTTCCTGCCATTAACATTTTTTGTATTCTTAAATATATTTTTAATATATAGAAGAAGTTCAGAGTTAGACAAGAATGAACAAAAGAAAAAGATTATGTTGCATAATGTTAAAAATTCTTTAGGTATAATACTTGGTTATACAGAAGCACATAATGATGAATTAATTACAAAAGAGGAACTAGATGAAAGAATTAATGAGGAGATTCAAGGGATAGTTTCAATGATAAAAGACGAGATCTATAAGTAGATTTCGTCTTTTTTAGGTTGTTAAAATTGTAAAGTGAGCAAAATATTAAATTTTATGGGGATATACTGATGAAAGATTTAATAATAGTTATAGTGATTTACTAGGGAATCGTTTTATAATAAGTTGCTAGTGCTTTAGTTTGAATGTATGCTTATAACAAGATAAGTCTATTTCTATTGTTATAGTTTCTTTACTGTTAACATCAATGTTTTTTTGGGTTTAGTAAGAGTGCCAATCTGTTTTATAAGAAAAAATACAAACTTATGAAATAATCGTTAAATAAAATTATTTTTAATAATTTAACGTTTGTTGTAAGAAGAGTATTATTAATAAGTAGCGGATTAATAAATAACTAATGATATATATATATATATATACTATGAAAATGTTAGTAATATTATTAAAGTAATTAATACTATAAAAATAAAAAATATAAAAAAAAATACAGTAAATTCGAGTTTTATACTTTATTTTATTATGAAATAGTGATATTATATAGTTATATTAGGCGAGGTATGCATATTTAAATAAAGAAAATTTATATAGGAGAAAATTTATGGTAGGAAAAAATAATCTTAAAAAAAGATTAGAACAAAAAGCTGAAAAAATAGAAACATACTCAATTAAGAAATTCAAAGTCGGTACGGCGAGTGTTCTTGTAGGTGTTGGTTTACTTTTTGGTGCTGGAGTAGCAGAAGCGAGTGATAGTATTGCCCAGCAAAATAGTAATAAAAGCGTAGAAGATGTAAAAGAGTCTCCAGCGACTATTTCGACGCCAGCTGAAGTTAAGCCTTTAGAAACTAATGCTCAAAGTACAAGAGAAAAAGTTGCAGAAGCGGTAACTGAAAAGTTAAATACACAAACTTCTGAAAAAGCAGAAACTAGCGCTAAAGCACAAACTAGTGAAAAAACTCAAAAAGAAGTAGATAAGTCAGTATTGGCTCAAAAAATTGAAGAATTAAAAATTCAGATTGGAAGAATTAAAAATAATACTAAACAACAAACTATTCTAAATGATGCATCTAATAAACTGGCATCAGCAGAAGGTTTATTTAATGTTGCAACTTCTCAAACAGAAGTAGATGCGAAAGCTAAAGAAATTAGTTCGTTAACAACTATCCTAAAATCAATTAAGGCTGAAGAAGTTACAAAAGAAAATAAAAACAAAGACAGCCGTAATGGTAAAAAGATGGAAGAAGGAACTGGTTTCAGAACAGGTGAAACATCAACTTCTACAACTATAGGGGTTGGAGCAGATGTAGTAGATGCTACAGAAACTCCCGCAGTTACAAGACCTCCTTATACAGAGAGAAAAGTAGCGGAAGGACTTGCAAAACAAATTGCATGGTTAGACTTCTCAGATCTAAATAGCTGGTCAAATGTTGATATACAAAATGGAAATGTATATTTAAAAGAAGGCTCAATTTATGAAAAAGAAATTATGCCTAACTACCGCATTAAGTTGAAGGTTAAATCATTAAAACCATTCCAAGCGACAGAAATTTATAGAAAGCGTATGGAAGCAAATAATGCTACAGCAGATGAGAAAGCAACCTTTAATCCAAATGCGACTAATGGACTTATTTTAAGAACTGATAACAACCCTGTAAGAATTACTGCACAAGCTCAGGATCAGTGGTCTGAGATTAGAGATAATGGTATTAATACAAATGGAAGAAAAACCTCTATTATAGCAGATCGTCTTGGATCTAATATTGGGGTTCAATTTGAAATTAGTGGTACTTATAAAGGAAATGTTGTTCGTCCAGCCGTAGTAATGGCCGATGCGGAAAGTGCAAACCCTGGAGAAAATATTGTCTTTACAACTAATGGTAGCGGTTGGCAACAAATCATAGATTTGAAAAAGAACTATACAGATGCTCATAGATATAGACCGCTAAATTATTATACAACTGATTATAAAAGAATTCCAGATGCATCGTGGGGTAATGATGTATACAATACTCAGGCTATCCTTGATGCAGGTGCCGGGAACAAGATAGTACCTAAATTCTTTACGAATCCAGACCAAGAAACGGGCGGTCTGGGCACAGGTGTATTTGGACCTGGTGTTACAGCTGGGAAATACAGTGTTCCTGTTGTAATGACAAAAAATGCAACAGAAGTGGGGATGTACGTTTTCTCAAGCGGAGCGCAAGCAGCCATGATAGGGGTTGCGCCTATTGATGAAGGAGATGCTCCTACAACATATGGTGAAGCAACTCACACGATGAATACGAGAGACGGATTAACAGGAGCCGTAGTAAAACAGCCATACTTAGGGTCTGAAAGACCGGATGCGGATACTGGTACCCCTAAAAACTGGCATGGTGATGATGATACCGATACAGCGGATGAAGGTATCAATCAATTACTTCCTGATAGTTTAAAAGGTAGTGAAGGAAATATTATTAAAGCCAATATTTCAGAAGCTGGTTATTATACTTTAAATATTCAAGCGCACACAGGTGGTGCTGAAAGAGCATTTGTTCGTTCGTGGCTTGATTTTAATGGTAATGGTAAGTTTGACGAAGAGGAAGCTTCGGATATTGCTGAAATTACAGAAGATGGCGATGTAACATTACACTTTAGAAATAAAACTTCAAGAGATGCGGGAAGTTTACTTCAGGCAGGTACAAGAGTACGTATTGCAACAAGTAGAGATGAAATAGAAAATCCTACAGGCCTAGCATTCTCAGGGGAAGTAGAAGACTTTAATGCGAAGATTACTCACCCACCTAAAGGAGAGAAGAAAACTACAATTGGAAATGCTACAATTGGAAATAATGTAGAAAAACAAAGCGCTACTGTTCATTTCACTCCAAAAGGTAAAAATATTTATGAAAAAGATGATGTGGATGCGGTAATCGATACGAATGTTGCTCCTATTTATATCAATAATAAAACTAAAAAACCAAT
>NZ_CAURMG010000051.1:0-8637 GCF_963525875.1 uncultured Gemella sp.
GTTTCTTAGCGTTTTTATCCCATAGTCCATTACTTCCTACGTAGTAACGTCCGTTGTCTACCCATGAGCTTGTTGCCATACGTCCATCTGTTCCTAACCAGTAGTTTCCTGCCCATTTGTTTCGTACTAATGTTCCATTTTCATAGTAATACCAGTCACTTCCTGATTTTACCCAACCTTGTTTCTTCTCTGCTGGTTTTGGCGCTTCTTGTTTCTTAGCATTTTTATCCCATAGTCCATTACTTCCTACGTAGTAACGTCCGTTGTCTACCCATGAGCTTGTTGCCATACGTCCATCTGTTCCTAACCAGTAGTTTCCTATCCAAGCATTTCTTACAACGCGCCCGTTAGAATCTAAATAGTACCATGAAGCACCACTTTGTACCCAACCTTGTTTAGCTGTGTTCGTAGTTGTAGTAGCTGGTTTTTGAGCATTTCTTACCCACTCACCGTTGCTTCCTACGTAGTAACGTCCGTTATCTACCCAAGCGTTCGTTACCATTTTTCCATCTGCTCCTAGCCAGTAATTTCCTGCCCAAGCATTTCTCGCTAGTGTTCCATTTTGGTTAAAATAGTACCATGTACTTCCACTCTTAACCCAACCTTGAGCTGCTAGAGCATCATTGCTTGCTACTGCATTTACTGCGATTGGAGTTGCTAATACTGTTAGTACTCCTAATCCTAATTTTAATCTGTTTTTTCTCATCGTTAATTTCCCTCTTAAATCATAGTTATGCACTGATAATTATATCATATTTACATACCTATAAAGATTACAAATAGGTTATTTTTTATTACATATATATTACAAAATAGTACTAAAAATTAGAACTTAATTCACAATAAAAAAAGAGTGACTCGACAAAATCGTGATTTCAGAGAAACAAGATTTTGTCGAGTCACGCCCACACAGTTTATTAGATATCTAAAAAGCTTTTATAAAGCGAATTTAGATATCATTAACCTCTGCGTCTACGAGTTTTCATATGAACTTTGTTAAATTTTAGGACTTTTTGGTCAGCCCCTTCAAAATTTCTTCTAACTTTTTATAGTCCTTAACACTATCAATCTCATATATACTGTTTGGTTCTAACTCTTCAACATAAACATCCAATTTTTTTATATTATCCTTAACCATGTTATCCCAGTATAAATTCATAAACTCATTACTAGCATAAGATTCATCTATAAAATTTACTATTTTTTCAGCAGTTTTCTTGTCCCAGAAAGAAACCCCACTAAGGATTCTTCCGGCTTTACTATCTACAATAATGTCTTGAACTTTATAATCATCTCCGTAGATTAAGAACCATTCATTCTCACAATCTTCACGATATACACTAAAGTACGTAGAACGCATGATATCTGCTCTAAACATATTATTAAATAAATAGTTATCAGCATCGATTACATAACTATCTGCCAAGAATTCTTTAACTAGGTATAACGAATAAAAGTTATTGTATTCGGCATATTTTTCATTAAACACTAACTTCACATTATACTTTTCTTTTAAATAATCGAATTGTTCATGCAAATACCCCACAACTACGATTATTTCATCTATTCCTTTTTCTTTTAGAAACTCTATCTGATACTCCACAAGCGGCTTATCTTTAACCCTTATCAAAGCCTTCGGCGTATTATCTGTCATAGGTCTAAGACGCGTTCCTAATCCTGCAGCTAAAATAATTGCTCTCATTATTATGTCGCTACTCCTCTCTCACAATAACATAAACACCTAATATAATGATAATAGATGTAATCACCAATTGTAAATTCACCTCTAAACCTACAAAAAGCATAGAGAATACTATTGTCCAAACGACATAACTCACATTAAGTCCTGTTGCCTTCGCTGGTTCTAGCTTATTGATAGCCATATAATATAAAATATAAGATATCATATTACTAACAACAAAGAATACAATAAATCCTCCAAATTTAATATCCATACTAGTCTCGATTCCTAGACCGTTGAATGATATTATTACTAAATACGCTAAAAATGATGTCACCTGACGAATCAGCAATGTTTCCAACTCATTAAGATTATTTTTCATCGCATATGAACTTAAAACACTCTCACTACCCCAAGCAATCGCGCATATTAAAGCAAACATAAATCCAAGATAAAAAGATTCAACCTGTTCACTCTTATAACTTTGGATAAAAATCCCTATAATTATTAGTGCTATCCCAATAATCGTTTTTGATGACACCTTATTCTTTAAGAATATAATCGCCAAGATAACTGACACAGCAGGATAAATAGCAGTTATCGAAGATGTTAACCCACTTCCTATATACTTAACCGCATATAAATTACATTGCATACCAATAGGTCCTGCAAGAAGTGCCCCTACAATAACACTAACACTTTTAATATTTGTAAAAATTTTGAAATTTATTTTTCTATACTTAACTAGTATAATCGCCAAAAGAACAAAAATACTAATAAAATCATGAATCACCGCAACTGCAAAAGGCGAGATATTATACAGTGAAAATATATACGCACTTATCGCAAGTCCTAAACCCCAAAACATACCAGACAAAAGTCCAGCTGAAACTCCTACTTTATTTTTCATAGCTTTCTGTATACTCCTTTAAATTCGTTAACGCTCTTAGATATCTATCTTTACCATACGTTCCAAAATCCGCTCCCTGTTCTTCTTTGTAAATCGTCCATAGACTCCAAAGAAAATCCTGAAGTATCTTATAAATCATAATCTTAGCAACACTAACCGGGGTGTCCTCACTAAAGTAATACTTAAAGAATTCTCCCTCCTCAGCCTTTCTAAAATTAGACTCTAAAAATAACGCCGCTAAATCCCACATCGGGTCATTCATCGCAGAATACTCCCAGTCTATAAGATAAACACGACCAGTCTCATCTTCGATGAAATTCTCAGGTACAAGATCAATATGACAAGACTTCTTATCGACACCAATTTCTTCTAAATGACTTTGTAAAGAAAACACCTTTTCCCTTATTTTATCATAATACGGATAAGAAATACTTCCTTCTATCAAGTCCTCATACTTTTTAATCTCATCAAAGATTCGAAACTCACCCTCAAGAACTTTTCCGGAACTATGCACCTTCCTAAGTATACTCGCCACCTCTTCTTTTTTCGCTTTTAAATAATGCGCATCAAAAGTTGTAGCATTTTCTATATATTCATTTACCTTTATCCCAGATTCAATATCAAATATATAGTTTTTAACATCTAGACCTAAGTCCTCTAGCTTCTTAAGATTCTCTTTCTCCGCTAACCTATCTATCAACTTATCAGTCCCCTTACCAAAGAACTTAACTATATATTTATTGTTAGTTGTTTCTACTAGATAATTATTATTAGTCATGCCACCTAGCTTCTCAACCTTTACTATTTCCTCTGATTCAGTAAGCAATTTCTCAATTTTACTCTTAATTAATTGTTTCAATGTAAATCCTCTTTTCTACATTACAATATTATTTATCATTATATCACAAAATGAAATAATTCACAGAAATATTCTCAATAATTTATATATATTATCAAAATAAAAAGGCTCAACGAAATTTCTGCTTGAGCCTATTTTTCTATTATGATTATATCTCCCACTTAAACACTGTCTTAAACGCAGTATTTAAATCAGTCATAAACACTCTATGTATGTCACTAATATTTCTTACAGGTTGTTCAAGCTCAATAATATTCTTAAACCTTCTTTCAAACTTCTTATTACTAAGAATCTCAATAGCTTTTTCAAAGTCAACTCTTCCCGAACGCGATGAACCTAGCAATGTTAATCCTTTCTCTAAGATATCACGCGTATTAATATTGACCTTGTACTCACTAACTCCCATTAATACTAAGCTTCCTTGTGGTCTTATATATTTAATAATATCATTTATTGCATATCCACTTCCATCTCCTCCACAACATTCGACTCCATGATCAAAACTTAAGTTTTCTGGAATATCATCAGTAACATACCTTTCTTTAGCAAAACTAAATAATTCCAACTTATCCCAGTGGCGACCTATTACGATTATTTCACAATCTGGTAAAGTGTAATTTATTATATTAGCCATAACATAAGCAAGACTACCATCTCCTATTATTGCTATTCTATCTTTTTTACTATGTGAATTTTTTAAGAACCTATCCATAGCATGCATCCCAACACTTATGAACTCTGTGATAGCTGCAACAGAATCTTCTATCTCGTCATAAGCTACAACCCTATCCTTAGTTAAAGCTACGAACTCTCTCATAAAACCATCAAAACCACTCGATAAGAAATATGTTTCAGACATATAGTTTTCATAGAATTCTTCATCACTTTGTCTTGGTGGTTGGTTAGGTATCATTACTACCTTTTGCCCTACTTTATAAGTGCCTGTAGGATCAGCAATAACTATCCCTACGCATTCATGAATAAGTGCCATAGGTAGCTTTTTAGCTAATACTTTAGGATCTCTTTTCCCTTGGTAGTATCTTTGATCTGCGTGACACAACGCCATATAGTTTGGGCGGATGATGATTTTATCACCATCATTTATGTTTTCTTCATTGTATTTTACATTAATGAACTTTGGCTTAACTAATTGATATATTTGATTTATCATATTATTCGTCCTCTAGCATACTCTTAGCTATCTTAAGGTCTGTAACTGTAGTTATTTTAATATTAGAGTACTCTCCCTTAGCTAATGACACTTTTTTCCCTTTTATAACAAATATTTTACAAGCATCAGTTAGTATTTGTTTTTCTTCTGTATCCAATGAGTTATACAGATTTAAAAAGTCTACACATTTAAAGCTCTGAGGCGTTTGACCTTGATAATAGTGTGCTCTATTAGGAATATTTGAGATGTATTCACCATTAGTACTCTCTACTATCGTATCAACTGCTTCTACTACTGTATCAACTGCATCACTTTCTTTAGCTAAGCGTATGTTGTCTTTAATAATTCTAAGAGTAATGAAAGGGCGCACTGAATCATGAGTGATAATAATATCTTCATCAGTAAGCACTTTATACTCATTGATTCTATTAATAATGTTTTCAATTGTTGTATTCCTATCAACACCTCCAGGTGTAATAATTATCCTATCAGCGAATGCTGAGACATATTTTTCTATTAAAGCTTCTGCATGAGACACCCAATCTTCATGGACACCAACCACGATTTTTTCTATTTCAGGCTCTAACAAAAACTTCTCTATTGTATGAATAAGGATTGGTTTCTTACCTAATTCTAAGAATTGTTTCGGCATATTACTTATTCCCATTCTAGTTCCTGTTCCACCAGCTAATATTCCCGCGTATATCATCTTCTTCTCCTTTAAATACTTTTTTCTCAATATATTATCTATTTTATTATATCATAGATAATCAATAAACAACAAAAATCTTCTATTAAACTTATAATTTTCAGCTAATAAACTGAAAGTATGATATAATGTTAAATAGAATTTTAGAAAGGATTTCTTTTTATGAAAAACATAAAAGTTAATGCATTAGCAAGCTTAATGGTTAATGTACTAAACATAGTTTTCCCATTAATCACTAATCCTTACTTAACTAGAATACTTAGTAAATCAAACTATAGTTATTTCAACACAGCAAACACGTGGGCTAGCTTTGTCGTCCCTATAGCTGCTTTCGGTATTTATAACTACGGAATTAGAGCAATAAGTAAAGTTAAAGATGATAAAAATAAAATTAATTACGTATTTTCAAAACTATTTTATATATCAGTAATTACTTCAATTGCCGTAACGGCTTTATATTTTATATTTATCAGTGTAGGGGAATATGAAACTGAAAATCTAAAAACATTATATTATATACTCGGTATTCAAGCACTATTTCAATTTTTAAATATTGAATGGATGAATGAAGCATATGAAAACTATACATTTATTCTTTACAAAACACTATTTATTAGAATAGCAATGCTGGTGTCAATATTTGCATTTATAAAAACTGAGGATGATATTATACCGTACGCAATCATAATGAGTGCTACTACTATCTTAAACTATCTACTAAGTTTTGTCTGGATAAAAAGAGAGGTTTCATTTGTTTGGATTGACATCAAAGACTTACTAATGTCTGCAAAAGGTCTAACTACAATGTTATTATTAGCAAACGCTAATATGCTTTATACTCTATTAGATAGAATGTTTATTACAAAAAGCCCTGATACGAACTATATTTCATATTATACTATATCATTCAATATAGTTATGCTCATCGCAAGTGTTCTTAGTGGAGCTCTAAGTGTTAGTTTACCAAGGTTGGGATATTATTTAGGAAAAAAAGATTACAATGCATACGAAAACCTAATCAACCAAGGTTCTTCTCTTTTCTTCTTCCTAATGATGCCGACTAGTATCGGAATAATGATATTAGGGACTTATGCGACTGTAATTTATTCATCTGAAAAATATCTAGAAGCAGGAATAGTAACAAGTATCTTCGCTATTAGAACTATAGTTTGGGCTATCGAGACAATTTTAGGAAAACAAATTATGTTCATCAATGACTTTGAAAGTAAATTGACTTCATTTTACTTTATCGGTGGTGGATTAAACTTAATATTAAATTCTGTGCTATACTTTTGTAATATTTTCAAACCTGAGTATTATATCGGTACAACAATATTGGCTGAAGGACTGGTTGTATTGCTAGAGATACAGTTTATTAAAAAACATAAATTAATAAACTTTGAATCAGTATTTTCACCGTTATATAAATACCTTATAGTATCACTCGGATTTATTCCAATATATTTCATAACTAAACTCGCATTTCACATTCACTCTTATGAAATCACATTAAATATGATTCTTATGGTTTGTACAGTTATATCAATCTGTGGAATTTATTACTTAGTCGCTCTAATGATATTAAAAGACTTAACAATAAATTATGCCATAGATATGGTAAAAGGGAAAATTAAAAAGAGTTAATAAGGAGTATTTATGAAACTTTTAAAAACAATAATTATAACAACACTATTATTTATGACTTTTCTACCAACATCATATGCTAAAGCTAATGATAAATTACATATTATCACTGTAGCTGAATGGTCAGATGCTATGATTCTTGAAAGCAACGGACATTACGCTATGATTGATACAGGAGAAGATTTCTCATACCCAGATGGTTCAGACCCTAGATACCCTGACAGAGAAGGAATAACAAAAGACAAAAAGAAAATCACCCAAGATAGATTATTCGCTCATATAAAACAGTTGGGAATTAAAAAATTTGATTTTATTATCATAACTCATGCACATTCAGATCATGTTGGTTCTGCACACGACGTACTAAAATCTATCCCAACAGAAAAACTATACATTAAAAAATATAGTGATGATAGAATTTCTGATAAAACAAGACTTTGGGATAATTTATACGGATACGAAAGAGCATTAAAGGCGGCAAAAGAAACTAATACTGAAATTATTCAAGATATCTCAGAAAAAGATTCACATCTAACTCTTGGAGATATTAAAATTAATTTGTTAAATTATGAAAATGAATACGAAAGTGACGGTTCTTTAAAGAAAGTATATGATGATAATTTGAATTCTATCTTGGCAATAGTAAACATTAATAATACTAGAATTTTCCTAGGTGGAGATTTAGAAAATACTGAAAGACACCTTGAAGAAAAATATGGCCCATTAATCGGTCAGGTAGATGTTATGAAATTTAATCATCATGTAGAAACAACAAAATCAAATACAAAAGAATTTGTGGATAAACTCAACCCTAAAAAGATTATTAAAACAGGTATTAGACCTGTAGAAGAAAAATATGCTGAATATCTAAAACAAAAAAATATCAGTATTATAAATGCTGGTCAACTAGACAGAGCAGCAATTTCTTTAGAGTTTAATAATGGAGGCGTAAAAGATATTTCTAATGATTATCCTCACTATGGATTTTATAATGAGAACAATACATTAAAATTTAAAAATTGGAAAAATGAAGCCCCTGAAGATGGCTGGACACAGCACAACGATAATTGGTACTATTTCTTTGATTCAGGTACTGTTGCAGTAGGCTGGAAATATCTTGATAACAAGTGGTTCTACTTTAATAATGATGGTTCTTTAAAAACAGGTATAGTTAAAGATAATAATAACGTCTACTATATAGATAAAAATAACGGAATGTTAACAGATTCTTGGAAAGAAATTGATTCAACTTCTAAATATTATTTCAAAAAAGATGGAAGAGCAGCAAAAAATGAATGGGAAAACTTCTATCATTTCGAAGCTAATGGAACTTTAAGCAAAGATAAATGGATCGGTTTCCTTCATACAAATAATGATGGACGACTTAGTCTTTCTGATTATAAAAACTATCCACTTGCAATTGTGCTAATAGCAATAATCATATATATAGGCTATAAAATAAAAAATAGAAAGCATCGTAGTTATTAAAATCACGATGCTTTTTTATTAAAAAATATTTGTTCTCTTATTTGTCTTATTGGAAAACTAAAAATCTTATGAGATAGTATCATACTCAATAATACTGCCATTAATAGAAACACTAGTTTTCCACTAACTCCATAATTAAATACATTAGAGATATTAAATACTTTATTCAAAATAT
>NZ_CAURMG010000052.1:0-8038 GCF_963525875.1 uncultured Gemella sp.
ATTGTTATTTATCAATGCTATTTCCAGCATCTAACCATGCGGCAATTCCGCCCGGAAATCTATAGACATTTTTATATCCAGCTTCTTTTGCTAATACTGCTCCGACGTGGCTTCTTTCACAAGCAACAAATCCACAGTAGATAACAATTTTTTTATCTTTATCAGTACCTAAAGTTTTTAAGAATGCTTCTTTTTCTTCTGGTTTTAAATCTTTCATTTCTTTAGGTAAACCAGCATTTACAGCACCTTTGATTTTTGTTTTTTCGAAGCGATCAGAAGGAATGGTGTTGATTAAAATCATATCTTCTTTGTTATCGATAGATTTTTTCAATTCATCTGCACTTATTAAATTATAATCTCCAGTTTTTGTAGCTTTAACAAGTTTGATGGATGCTTTTTCCACTTCGTTTTCTTTTCCATCTTTTGCAGAGCGGTTAAGCCCATCACCACTACTACAACCAACTAAAGACACAGAAAGTAGTATACTAGATAAAGCTAAAGTTATTTTATTTTTTTTTCATAAATAGAATCCCCCTTTAATTTTCACTTTTATTATAACATAAAAAACGTTTAGTATAAACAAATTATATAATAAAATTTAATTATATTAAGATAAGTGATAACTATTATTTCAGTGTTATTTATATGTAAACTAAAAAATATAAAACAGAATATATGAAAATTAATAAAAAATTAATATACTTATTAATTTTTATTATTTAAAAGTAATAGTCGGAAGAATTGCAGTTTTTGTATAATAAAAAATACTACTACTAGTAGATAGTAGCAGTGCAATATTTTTTTAGTATTAATTTATAAAATATTATTTTTTACTAAATATACTTTTAACGAAATTTAAAATTTTTGCTTTACGACTCGTTTCTTTATTGGCTAGCATTTTTTTAACGAAGTCAGGCATTTCAGGTTTTTCACCGTCTTTTTTATTAGCCAGCATTTTTTTAACGAAGTCGGGCATTTCGGGTTGTTCACCATCTTTTTTATTAGCTAGCATCTTTTTAACGAAATCAGGCATTTCGGCTTTTTCTTTATCCATTTCGTTAAATGTTGTTTGTTCTGGATTATGATAGATAAAAGGATTATCTTTGTTACCATTAACTGCAGAAACTAGAGCTTCTATTAAACGAGCGTCATAGTTTGGCATTGGTGGTCTATGATATGCTACTCCAAATTCTTCGCAAAGTTCACGACATTCAACATCATTATCAAAAAGAACTTCAATGTGTTCACTTATAAAACTAAGAGGTACAAATATATAGTGTTTAGGATGTTCTTTTTGGTCTCTTAAATATTCTAGTACATCAGGTTTAATCCATGGCATACCAATATCACTTTCACTTTGCCATGTGTTTGTATAGTTATCTTTATCGAGTCCTATTTTCTCCACTATAATCTTAGTCATATCAAAGATTTGATCAACATAAGGGTCGTTATATTTCAAAGCAATTTCAGGCACGCTATGTGCAGAAAAAATTACTTTGTAGCTATCATCTTTAATCTCTGTATTAATAATTTTTTTGATTTCATCAGCCCAAAATTCAATTAATTTTTCTTCTTTATACCAAGATTTTATTATATTAAATTTGATTTTATCACTCTTAATAAATCTTTCATATCCCATAATAGAATAGAATGAATAATGAGGTTCTAAAATTAAGCAAATACATTCTTCTATATTGTCTTCTTCCATTTTTGAAATTACATCAGGGATATATGGAGAAGAGAACTTATTTGCGAAGTATACTTGATATTCATCTCGGACAGCTTCTTTTAGCAGATCAACTTCTTTAAGTGTGATTTCTTGAAGGGGAGAACCATCTATGCGAAGATAGTTTTTTAATAAATGGTTGATTTCATCATCGTTAGGACGAACTCCTCTTCTAATATTCGTGAAAAATTGAGCTATACCTTCAAATGTATACTCTTCAGGTGTTCCATATGTCATAACTAGAATGGATTTTTTCATTGTTTAACCTCTCATAATTGTATAGTTATATATGATTATACCACTTTTTGTACTAAAACACACGTATTATCGTATTATTACAGAAAATTATTATTGATTGCGATTCCACATTGATTAAACTTAGTTAATTTAGTCTGTTATATTTAAGAAGTAATTATGGCGAGTTAACTAAAAGTAAATAAGTATTATAAAGTATAAGAAAACATTAAAAAACTATTGCAAAAAACACGGAAAAGTTATAATATATAAGATAACTAAAAAGTGCACTAATAAGAGAGTTTTAAAATCTCCAATTGGTAGTTGTATAAAGGAGGATGTGTTTAAGTGAGAAAGAAAATATTGGGAGCAATAACATTTATGGCTGCTGTAGGTGGAGTTATTTATATGAAAAATAATCCTAAGTATAAAGAAATAGTTAGAGTCGTAAAAACTGCAGATGCACGTGGTTTTTATGAAAAAATAATTTTAGAAAAAGATAAACTTGCATTCACAGCAAAAGCAAAAATTAAAGATTACAAGATTGATTATGAGAGTATAAGAAATGTTGGAGAGAAGATTTACGCACGTCTAATAGTGAATAATGATGAGAAGTTAAATATTGATACGGTGATAAGTGAGAAAGATACGAATGTAGAAGAAGTATCACATTCAGAAAAATTGGATGAATTGTTGAATAAGTAACAGAATAGAGTTTAAAAAGAATTTCATAGGAAATTTTAAAAAAAGGAATCCTCCATTACAGTAAGGTGATGTAATGGAGGATTTTTCATGGTTAAATTAATTAGTATCTAATATTATTATGCGAAACGGCTACGAATACTAGTTGGTATTGATTTGTAAACACTCTTAGTAACGAAGAATAAGAATGTTACTAAAGCACCTTTAAGTAGGTTGAATGGTATAATACCAGCCGTTACGATTGTTTTTATGTTAGTCACGATATCAGCTAAGTTCATGATATATCCATACGCTGGAAGTAACACGAAGTAGTTAAGTAGTGACATGAATAATGTAATTGCTAGTGTTCCTAAAATACCACCGATAATAGTTTTAGCAGTACCTTTTTTGTAGAAAAGTACGATAATACTAATGAAAGTAAATTCAACTACGATATTGGCAATTGATCCGATTGGTTCATGTGATAATAATGCGAAGTGTAGGAAGTTTTTTAAGAATGACACTAAAAGAGCATCTTTATAACCTAATAATAACAACGCCATGAACAGCGGGATAAACGTGAAATCAAATTTTAGAAATGGTGGCAAGAATGGCACAGCAAAACTAAAAAAAGATAGAAGTAGAGCAATAACTGCAAGCATTCCACTTAAAACAAGTGAATGAACATTTTTTTTGTACATATTAAATCCTCTTTCCTATCTTCATAGGCAAAAAAATAACAGCAATATTATTTTTGAAAGGGTATGATTTAAAACTCATTAGAAATAAAAAATACCACTTTAAAAAATTTAAAGCGGGACTGAAAGGTATGAAAAATAAGCGTTGCACAATACATTGTACGATAAATATACATATGCAGTAAGGTTATATGTGCAAGTTTATTAATTCTATATCTTCTATCATCCAGACTGTACTGTCGGTTTTGGAATTTCACCAAATCAGCTTGCGCTCGCGGACTTTAACCGCCGGTCGGGAATTTCACCCTGCCCCGAAGATAAATAATTTATTTATTATAGGTTTATTATAAACTGAAGTAAACTAGTTGTAAAGAGAAAAGTTTTAAAAAAACTTAAAACATAGATAAAAACGGAAGTGACTCAAAAATCGTTTTTTATCGATTTTACTGAGGCTCCCGTTTTAATTATACATTGCTTTATTATTCTACTGTTACTGATTTAGCTAAGTTACGTGGTTTATCCACATCTAGTCCTTTGGTGTAAGCTGCGTAGTATGCAAATAATTGTGTAACTACGATACTTGCGATTGGAGCAAGATCTTCATTTACGTTTGGAATTGCGTAGTCGCCTTTACGAGCTAATTTTTCTAATGTAATGATTAGAGTATTAGCACCACGGCTAGCCACTTCGCTTACGTTACTACGTGTGTTTAAATCTAATTTAGCGCTTGTAATAAGAGCTACTACTGGTGTTCTTTCTTCGATAAGGGCGATTGTACCGTGTTTTAATTCTCCTCCGGCAAATCCTTCTGTTTGAATGTAAGAAACCTCTTTAAGTTTTAAGGCTGCTTCGCATGCACTGTAGTAGTCGATTCCACGTCCGATATAGAATGCATTACGTTCTGTGAATAAGTTTTTAGCTAAGTTTTTTATAGTTTTTGCATCATCTAAAATTGATTCTATTGCTGAAGTAATTACTGATAATTCTTGTTCGATATCAAATTTTGGTTGTTTAGCAATTTGCTTAGCAACCTCATATGCTAGTATACTTAATGTTGCGATTTGTGCAGTATATGCCTTAGTAGATGCAACGGCAATCTCAACACCTGCGTGAAGTAATAATGTATAATCACATTCACGAGATAGGGTTGAAGCATCAACGTTAGTAAGTACTAAGAATTTATAATCTTCATTTACACTGCGTAATTTTGTAAGTACTGCACGAAGATCGGCTGTTTCTCCTGATTGAGAAAGAAAGATGAACATTGGTTTTTTAGATAATAATGGTACGTTATAAGCAAATTCTGATGCTAAGTGTACTTCTGTAGGAATACCAGCCCATTTTTCAAAATAGTTTCTTCCTACTAAACCAGCATTATAACTAGTACCGCATCCGATAATATATAATCTATCAGCATCTTTTACGTTGTTAATAATTTCGCTATCAATATTAATATCATGTCCATCGAAGTAGTGAGAGATGATATTACGCATAGCTCCTACTTGTTCGTGTATTTCTTTAATCATGTAATGTTCGTGGATACCTTTATCGATTTCTCCAGCGTTTAAATTAGTTGAGAAACTTTCACGCTCTATAACATTATCTTCTTTATCTTCGATAGTTACGCTATCTTTTTTTACAATAACAAACTCACCGTCATTGATTTCTAAGAAGTTGTTAGTGTACTTAATCATTGCTAAAGCATCACTACCGACATAGTTTTTGTTTTCTTCTCCTAGTCCGATAAGAAGTGGACTTTTATTTTTTGCTACATATAATGTATCTTTATCTTCTGTATCGATTAAACAAAGGGCATAAGAACCTTGAAGTTTAGATACAGCTTTTTTGAAGGCTTCTTTAGTGTCAAGACCGCGATCACTATAAATTTGTACTAACTGAACGATAACTTCAGTATCAGTTTCAGAAACAAGCTCTACACCTTTGAAAAATCTTTCTTTAAGTTCTTGGAAGTTTTCGATAACTCCATTGTGAACTAAAATAAAACGTTTGTTGAAGCTTTGGTGAGGGTGAGAGTTAGTTGTGTTAACTCCACCGTGAGTAGCCCAACGTGTATGACCAATACCTAATTCTAGGTGAAGTCCTTCAGGTATTAGGGCTTCTAAATTTTTAATACGACCTACAGACTTAGTAACGCTAGCTTCTCCATTAACGACACCAGCAATACCAGCTGAGTCGTATCCACGATACTCAAGGCTGCTAAGTCCATCGATTAAAAATTTAACTCCATTTGCTTCTCCAACAAATCCTACAATTCCACACATATAAAAAATTCCTCGCTTTTTTCTTTATTTAATTTAATTGTCGTCTCATAGAAAGTACTATGAAAATTATATTCACTCAAAATTATTATACTTCATAAAGTTTATGTAAACTTTAAAGGAAGCATTATGAGTCTAATAGAGAGAGGATAATGATTTTAAGGGTTCTTATATCTAATACTGCACTCCTCCGCTGTAGCTATGAGTTACTCAAAATATAAGGAATGTAATGATGAAATATTTTGTTAGTAGCCACTGTAAGTATCTTGTCGTCACTGTGTTCCTAAAGATACTAAGGTACACCCCAGCAGTGGCAACTAAAGTTTTTTACGTCATTATTCCTAAAAACTAAGTTGCTGTTGCATACGCTATATCTAAATATTTCGTCGTCTCTTCGTTCCTAGAAATATTAAGATCTACCCCAGCAGTGGCAACTAAAGTTTTTCGCGTCATTCTTCCTTAAAAACTAAGTTGCTGTTGCATACGCTATATCTAAATATTTCGTCGTCTCTTCGTTCCTAGAAATATTAAGATCTACCCCAGCAGTGGCAACTAAAGTTTTTCGCGTCATTCTTCCTTAAAAACTAAGTTGCTGTTGCATACGCTATATCTAAATATTTCGTCGTCTCTTCGTTCCTAGAAATATTAAGATCTACCCCATTGTACATTATCTAACGAAACTCTCTGGTTCCGAAAAAGCATCCGCCGAATTTTCGATAACTTTTTTCCTCGTCAACTAAATTCAATTTAACCTTTAGAACTTAGTTCGGGCGCTATAACTATAATGTAAATTTACCTCCTAATTTTTATCGTATATACTATTATACTAAATGAAAAGATTATTGTAAAACCAAAGGATTTCTAATGATAAATGATTTAATTTTAAAATTTCCTCCATATTAATTTAACCCTAAATTTTTATATTGAATGTAGATTTAATTAATATCTCAATAAAAAACCTACTCGCCATATAGGTAAGTAGGTTTAGTCTATTATTGTTTATTGTTGTTTTTGAGTATCAGTTGCTACTTCTTTAGCGTTTTTCACTTGATCTGGTAGGCTGATTTCTTTAACACTGTTAACATTTGAGTATTTGATGTTTTGTTTAATTTTCATCGTTGTAGGAGTTGGAGTGTTTTTAGTTGCAAGCTCCATAGTAACTTCATTAGTAACAGGAGTGAAGTCTTTAGTAACGACAAGTTTGATTGAAACATTTTTAAATTCTACGTTATTAAATGCTTCAGCGTTAACTTCATTTCCTGAAGATGCGTTAGCTACGGCTACCATAAGTTCTTTAAATTGATCCCCACTACCAGTGAATGTTAGTACATAGTTTCCATTTTCTTCTGTTTTCTTGAAATCTTTACTGATTTTTTTGTAGAAATCTAAGATTTGTTCAGAGTTAGCGATTTTTTTTAGGTTCTCAAATTGAGCTGTGATATTGTTGTTTGCACTTTTCACCCACTCATCTTGTCCTGTTGATTTTGCATAAGCAGTACCGTCTTTAATGTAAAGTTCAAGTGTTTGAGTTTGATCTTGAGCTTTTACTTCTGTAGTAGCTTTCATTGCAAACGGATCGATAATTAGAGATCCTGATACAGTATTCTCAACTGTTTGAGTTTGTTCGCCGACTAGGATTTCAGAACTGTTAGTCGCTACAAAGTCTGTACTTTTTAGATTTTTAGATGCTTCTATTGATTTATTAATAATTTGTTCAGTAGAAGTTCCTGTGCTACAAGCAGCTAATGTAACTGACAGAATAACTGTTGCAATAATCAATAGATATTTTTTTAATGATTTTGTCATGTGTCTCTCCTTAACTTTAAGTAAAATAGACATGAATAGTCTATTCTAATGAATATTTATTTTTATAGAAATATTCTACCATATAATAAGGTATATTACTACACTATAAGCATATTTTTAAAATATCTGTAATAAATAGAATGTGCTAAAGAGGGTATTTTTGTTTTTATTTATTATTTTGTAATATTTTTTTGCAAATATTATAAATAACTATTGACATATATCAATGATGGATATATAATTATATCAAAGATAGATATATCGATGATTGATATAGATGAAAATTATCTCTAATTAAGTTAGGAGGGATAAAATGGCAAAGGTAAGCCCTTACGAAACGGGCGAATTAACGGATAGTATATTTTTTACACTTCTAGTTTTAACAGAACCTATTCATGGTTACTTAATAATGCAAAAGGTTGCAGAGATTACCGATGATAATATTATTATCGGACCTGCGACAATGTACACGACTTTGGGGAAAATGGTTTCTGTTGGCTGGATTGAAGATAAAGAAATAGATAATTCAAAAAAAGAATATTATATTACTCCGAAAGGCATGGAAGTTTTGGAGAAAAATTTAAAACTTCGACAGTTTTTACTTGATGTGGCTA
>NZ_CAURMG010000053.1:0-7909 GCF_963525875.1 uncultured Gemella sp.
TTTTTAATGCCAAATGGTCCCATGTAACCTACTACTCCACCCATAACTTCTTCAATTTCTTGTTCAGTAGCCATTTCAACTTCAGAAGTTCCTGTAGCTTTCATGAATTTAATATCATTAAGTTGATCGTTACCACGCATAAGAACTAAATAAAATTCTCCATCTGCTTTCAAAGCTAATGCTTTCATAGCACGGTTAACTTCAACACCACAGAATGCAGCGATATCATCAATAGATTGTTGATTTGGCGTTTCTAATAAACTACGCTCTTTTTTCTCAAAACCTGTAGGCATAGTGTAGTTTTGTTCAACTACCGCTGCAGTTTCAATATTTGCTGCGTAATCACTCTCTTCAGTATACACAATAGTATCCTCTCCAACTTCTGCTAAGGCTTGGAATTCGTGAGTATAACTTCCTCCGATATTACCAGAATCGGCTTTTACCGCACGATACTTAAGCTCAAATCTATCAAAGATGTTACTATATGCTTGATAATAGTCATTATATGTTTCTCTAAGTGATTCTGGTGAATCATGGAATGAATACCCATCTTTCATAATGAATTCTTTACAACGTAATAAACCTAAACGCGGACGAATTTCATCACGAAATTTAGTTTGAATTTGATATAAGTTCACTGGTAGTTGTTTATATGAAGTTACCATATTACTTACTGTTTGACAGATAATTTCTTCTGCCGTTGGACTTAATGCATATCCTGCATTTTTTCTATCTGTAACACGAATTAATTCGTCACCCATTTTATTCCAACGTCCAGATTTTTTCCAATATTCATCTGACTGCAAAATTGGCATTAATAGTTCTACAGCGCCAATTTTTTCATGTTCTTCTCTTATAACTTTCTCGATTTTTTGAATTACTTTTGTTGCTAAGGGAAGATGAGTATAAACTCCTGCAGATACCTGCTTCACCATCCCCGCTTTAATAAGCAACTTATGACTAATTGCTTCTGCAGAGGATGGTACTTCTCTTGTTGTTGGAATAAATGTTCTTGATTGTCTCATAACAATACCACCTCTCATTTTTAAAATTAATTATATTATACCACAATTAGAATAATTTTTCTCAAAAAAATAAATTTTTTTAATAATATGGTACTAAAGAATATGAATTCCATAGAAATAGTTTTACCTTTTAATCTAGAAATAATAAGCACCTTTAAATATACCTTTAATACTAATTTCATTTACTCCTATAAAATACTATCTTATACTTATAAAAAGTAAATAATGCTAATATTTTCAACTTTTTACCTATAAATAATATTTTAATTTAATTTTACATCTTATTAATATTACTTCTTAATTAATCTAAAATATATAAGTTCTAAATTTATACTAAATTTCAACTATTTGTAATTCAAATTTCTTTCATAATATAGTATAATATATAAGATAATTATTTATGGAGGGATATATGTTTAATTATCCTAATAGAAAAAGTAATTTTATTCAAAAAACAAAATATTCTAATCGTGGAATGGAACTCGAGGATGACATTAACTTTGCGAATAAATATTACTTAAATAATGATATTGCAGTAATTCATAAAAAACCTATCCCCATTCAAATAGTAGAAGTTAATTATCCTAACAGAGCAAGCGCTATGATTACTAAAGCATTTTATAAAACTCCTTCTACTACTGACTATAATGGATTGTGGAATGGTAAATATATTGATTTTGAAGCTAAAGAAACTAACTCTACTACATCATTTTCACTTAATAATATTCATGAACACCAAATTGAACACATGAAAAAAATCTTAAATCATGGAGGTATAACTTTTATCATCGTTAGATTTAAAAAAATCGATAAGACGTATATTCTTCCATTTAAACAATTTGTATTTTTTCATGAACGTGCAAAAAATGGGGGTAGAAAATCAATAAAACTTTGTGAATTTGAAGAATCTGCATTCGAGTTGTCATTTAACTATAAAATTAGATTAGATTACTTAACTATTATAAAAAATAATGAAAGTGAGTTTTAACGTCAGATGAAAACTTTATTTAAATATATTAGTTCAATCTTTTTTTCAATCTGCTTAGTGTTATTCTTTATTGTATTAATGCTATTTGCTCGTGAATTAAAAGATGTTCCTGATATTACCCAGGCTAATTTACAAGATCCGCTATCATCGGAAATTTATGATAAAAATCTTAATTTAATAGCAACAGTTGGAGCAGAAAAACGCGAATACGTGTCTATTAATGACATTCCAAAAAATATTACAGAAGCTGTTCTTACAACCGAAGACTCAAGATTCCAATCTCATATAGGTATCGACCCTATTCGTCTTATCAAAGCAGTACTTGTGAATATTCGTTCTAATTCCGCCCAACAAGGTGCAAGTACTATTACACAGCAAGTAGTAAAAAATTCATTACTTACATCTGATAAATCATTACAAAGGAAAATCCAAGAAGCATATCTGTCTCTAAAATTAGAAAATAGATACACTAAAGACGATATAATGGAAATGTATATGAATAAAATATACTATTCAGATGGTCAATATGGTGTTAAAACAGCAGCAAAGTACTTTTATAACAAGGAATTAGATCAATTAACTCTACCTCAAGTTGCACTTTTAACTGGTATGCCACAACAACCTATCTTGTATAATCCTTATGATTATCCAAAACAAGCAAAAGAGCGTCGAGATACAGTATTATACGCACTTCTTAATAATGATAAAATTACAGAAGCAGAATATAATGATGCTATTAACACACCAATTACGGATGGGATAGTAAAAAAAACAAAAGAAGAACGTGCAAACCAACATACTTACAATCCTAAGTTCGCTGCTTACATAGATCAAATTACGAAAGAATTGAAAGAAAATCAAAACTTTGAAAATATTAAAGATCCTCTTTCTATGGGATTAAAAATATACACTAATTTAAATCCAGAATTACAAATATATGTTCAAGATATGCTAGATACTCAACATGCTCCTATGAGAGCACATGCTTCTCAAGCTGCAATATCTGTTCTAGATACTAAAACAGGTCTTGTTGAAGCTATCGGTGGTGGAAAAAATTATAAAGCAGGTGGCTATAACTTTGCTGTTGATGCCCGTGTTCAACCTGGTTCATCTATTAAACCTTTAATTGACTATGCTCCAGGTATCGAATACTATGGATGGGACTCGCAAACAACATTCTCAGATACACCTTATCAAATTGCAGGAACTAATTTCTTTATTCAAAACTGGGATAGACTTTACCATGGAACAGTTTCTATGAGTAGAGCTTTATCTTGGTCTTATAATATTCCAGCGGTTCGTGCATTCGAAACAGTTGGATACGAAAGATCCAAACATTTCGCTGAAAAACTAGGTATACCTGTAACAAAAGATGAACCAACTACTGCTATTGGAGGAAACGTCGATGGCGTATCTACTCTACAAATGGCTGGTGCCTTTGCCTCATTTGGTAATAAAGGGTACTTTAATAAACCTTCTACTATAGTTAAAGTCTTTAATGCAAACGGTAAAGAATTACCTAATATTAAAGATGAACCTGTTAAAGCAATGTCAGAAGAGACTGCATATTTAATAACAAATGTATTAAAAGGTGTACTTTCTAGTAATGGTATTTCTCCAAATGGTAAAGTAGCAAACTTCGATATGGCAGGTAAGTCTGGTTCAAGTACATTTGATGATTCTGCTTACTATAATTATGGTATAGACGTTGTAAACTCTACTAAAGATAGTTGGATGATTGGTTACACAACTGACTACACAGTTGCTGTTTGGCAAGGAGCTGATATGGTAGATTCGGCTGCAAAAGCACTGTCATCAGAACAAGCACAAACTACACAAGTTATAATGGCAGATGTTATGAAAAAGGTATCAGATAAGAAAGTACCTGCTGCATTCGAAAAACCAGCTGGTATTGAAACAAAAAATGGTGTTGAATATGCTAAGCAAAGAAACACTGAAACTGACTATATGTATGCCGGTACTGATAAAGATGCTGTTTACCAAGCTGCCATTGCACAAAAACAAAGAGAAAATCGTTCACCTTTAACTACAGTATTTAATTCACTTACAAATTCTACACAATCTAATCGTACTCAAAGCCAAGCAAACTCTCGTACAGGTACCGGTAATAATAATCGAACGCCTAGTACTATTAATCAAAATACAAGAAGATAAAAAGAGAATCGCGTAACAATCGCGATTCTCTTTAATTTTCTAAAATATAATTCTTATATAACTCTTCACAAATATAAAAATCAATTTCATCATCTATATCAAAACTAAAAATCTTTTCCATTTCATAAACCTTCGTTTTTTTTGTATAAAAAGTTTTATCTCTTAAATAATTATTTTTTGTCGACATCCATATTGAACCGTTAGGATAAATATTAATTGGTTCATCTTGCCTTCTATAATCTCCTCCATGTCGTGAAGGTAGTAAATAACCATCATTTAAATTCATAAACAAACTCTTACTATATTTCAGTTCGCTAAAAGACACTATATGATCACAATCCTTGAACATTTTAATAACTTCTTTTATATGCTCAATCTTTCTAAGTGGCGAGGTTACTTGTAAATTCATAAATATAAAATCTTCTTTTATATTATTAAATAGGCACTCCAGTGTTTCATATGTTGTTGAAGAATCTGCTGCTACTTCTTTATTTCGAATTATATATTTACATTGTTCTCCGTATTCTTCTTTACATATATCTAAATATACTTGAGAATCAGAAGAAATCCATATCTCATCAAATAGTCCACTATTAATGGCTATGTCTATTGTATAAAAACATAAAGGTTTCCCACAAAATAACTTAATATTTTTATCTACTAATCCTTTTGAGTTTTTTCTTATTAGAATTATCGCTATTTTTTTCAATTTTATACCACTTTCTTATTTCCTATTATTTCTTCTTTCACTGTCAATTATATCATCTTAATGTATTCAATACCATAGCTTCAATATATTAAAAATGTAATTGATTTAAAACCCTTACTATAACTCACAATAATACCCCTTTTACTGGTTTATCACCAATAAAAAGGGTACATATGAAGTTATCACTACTAATATTTTAAGCTATTATTATTTTTATATATTTTAGAAATTAAATCCCTCATAATTTTGTATTTTATAATATAGAATTTATAGTTAAACTTTGCATGCTAGGTTTTACAAAAGTATAATATCCTGTAGTTAGCGCTGATGCTCCTACTACTCTAATTAATGCTGTTTTTTTGATTTTACCCATTCAGTTGCTCCTCTATTACTATTTACTGCTAATCATAATATATTTTAAGTATATACCTAACTAATCTGAATTCAAAAAAATCTTTAGAGGGAAATTCACCTCTAAAGACTTTAAATTATTTTTTAGGTCTAGTTTCTGGCAGTATCAAAACAAAAATTATATAAATCATACTACCCAATAAATAAAATAGAATCGATACATTATAACCCAGATTATTCAATACTAAACTCCATGAAAAGTTAAGTAATGTATATATTGCATATCCGAATGCCCAGAATATTCCGAACATAATTGTTAATCTTTGAGAATTCATTTTAGGTAATTCGTAAGGTAAGTTTAAATATACCGGATATTGTGAATACATAAAGAAACCTGATAAGCTAAACATAACGTATGATAATACGGTATTAGTAGAAACTAACATCAATCCTAATGCCATAAATCCTATCATTAAAATACCATGAGCTATTAAGAAGGGTTTTCTTCTGAAATTTAATTTTCTCGTTACTAGTAGACTAAATATTGTTCCCGAAATTCCTCCAAGAGTTACAGTTAATATCATAAACTCAGGCTTGAATTGTGGATTATGAGCGTGTTCTGCTACTACTCTTGGCAGTGAGACCAATGGCATAACATATAAGAACAGGAAACCACCGAATCCTAAAGAAAATACATAAATAAATTTATCTTTAAATCCGTCAGCATATGTGTACTTTTTCGTTTCTTCTTCATGTAATATTTCTTTTGACTCTATTAATAATTTATAAACAAAATAGTTTGGGTGTTTCCATGTAATTGTCGGCTCAAAGTCATGAGAATAAATTAACCAACAAATAAATAATAATATACTAAATATACTGAATCCAATCATTGTATAATGCCAATCTACTATGAATTGCTCTTTAAATATTAAAAATAAAATTGCTACCAGTGCAGCTCCTACATTATAAGCTGCTGTTATTATTGCACTAGTCATTATTTTTTTATCATTTGGAATGAATTTAGCTACAAAAGAATTTATAAATACAATTATCATTGATCCACCAAATGCCATTATCATTCTTGAAATTGTATATAACCAATAGTTATGTGTAAAAATTGCAAAGAATGAAAAACATAAGCAAAATAGTGCTAAAATTACAGCTTTTTTTGGGTGCAATTTTATTAGTATAAATGCTGCTAATAAATTAGCTATAATTCTTGCTATTGTTATTGTATAGTTTACTACTTCCGAAATTATAGGTGAAACTTTTTGACCATTAAAGTAGTGATCCGTTATTTGCTTCGATAAGTTTGATCCCGCTACCCAGTTTATTGCAAATACTACATATGCAGTAATAAGAATTACAAACATTAAAACCCCTTGCTTTCGACTAGGAGAATTTGATGATATTTCCATTATTGTACCTCTTTCTTTATTATAAAATACTACAATTTCCTACTGTTATAATACTGATTATTTTAATACAATAATAGTGTAATATAAAATACATGAAAATTCAAGAAAAATTTAAATTTTACAGTCGTTTTCATGAAAAAAATCTTGTTTACAGAAATAAAAAAGACTAATATCTAAGTATTAATCTTTCTTCTTGAATAAGTTTTTTAGCGACAGCGCTGGTTTATTTCTTACTATCTTCTCATTTCCTAAAAACTCTCTCATCTCTTTTAAACATTTACCAGAATTCTTGACAATAAAGTTGAAACTCCCTGATTTTTTTGTATCTATAAAAAATCCACGGATATACTTATCTCTAAAGAATATTTGAGCTCGTACTTTATCTATTTCTGTCCAAGGTATCTGAATATAATCTTCTGGATTTCTATGATTATAAAACTCAAATGCCTTATCCCCTATCATAACATCACCATGTTTATTTCCTATAGATCCAGTTAAACAATTAGCTTTAGATGTATAAACTACTTTTGAATTCATCGACATTACCATAAGTTGTTCTCCTTTATACTCAATTATAATAATTTCAAACTATATTTAACATTTTATCTTTAAAAAAAGGAAGTTGAGATATTTAGACTCAACCTCCTAAACTTTATTACATTACACCTGCTACGTGAGCAACAACTCCTAAAGCGAATAATCCGAAGATTATTACCACTGGGCTTACTTTACGTTTTAATAACCACATACATACGAATGTTAATAATAACGCTGCAAATCCAGGAATAAGTTGATTTAAGTTATCTTGTAACGTTGTAACTTTTTCTGGTGTTAATGAGAATTTACCGCTTGTTGCTTTTGTAACAATATCTTGTAATACTTCACCAGTTATGTGTGTACCTTTTTCTGGGAAATGAACAAAAGCTTTTTCGTCTAATTGTACTTTAGAAACAACTAATGGGAAACTAATGTTAGTCCAACGTTGAACTAAAATACCCATTACGAACATACCCAGGATTGAAGCTCCTTTTGTAATTGTTTGTAAAATACCACCTGAAAGGTCGCTAGTGATTTCTGAACCTTTTTTATAACCAAATTCTTGTGTATACCATAAGAATCCAATACGAATTAAGTTCCATGCGATAAAGAAGAATAATGGTGCAATAATTGAACCACCAGTTGCTAATGAAGCTGCAATAGCTCCAAGGATAGGACGAACTGTAAACCAGAATACTGGATC
>NZ_CAURMG010000054.1:0-7866 GCF_963525875.1 uncultured Gemella sp.
AACTTTCTGAAGCAGTAACAAAATTAGGTGAACCACTTTCACAAATGGGTGTAATATTAGACGAAGAGGCTAAGTAATATGGAAGAATCTGGTAAAAAATGGATTGACAAAAAAATAACAAGACGTGATTTTCTAAAAAAAGCAGGAATGACTGGAGCCGGTGCGATTGTAGGTGCTTCTGCACTTGGTGGTTTTTTTGCGAATAAAGCTGAAAACAAAAGAGTCATTGCTGATGGCGAAGAAAAAATCAGTTTCTATGGTAAACACCAAGCTGGTATTACTACTTTAATGCAAAAATGCGTTTATTTTGTCGTATTAGATTTACACTCAAATAAGCGTGACGATGTTATTAATATGTTTAAAGAATGGACTAAATATAGTGAAAAATTAATGAATGGTGAACTTGTTGAACCTGCTCTTAAAAACCATTATTTACCACCGAAAGATACTGGAGAAACGGTAGGGTTAAATCCCTATCGTTTAACTCTGACATTTGGAGTTAGTCCAAGTTTCCTAAAAAAAATGAAATTAGATAATAAAAATCTTGAAGAATTTAAAGACTTACCACCATTCGCTAGGGAACAACTAAAAGAAAAATACACAGGTGGAGATATTTGTATTCAAGCATGTGCCGACGATGAACAAGTAGCATTTCACGCTGTCCGTAACTTAGTGAGAAAAGCTCGTTCTACAGTCACTATGAAATGGAGTCAATCAGGATTTGCTGCAATTGGAAACCGCATTGAAACACCACGTAATCTTTTTGGATTTAAAGACGGCACTGCAAACGCAACTAAAGAAGACCAGTTTAATAAAATCGTTTGGTGTGATAATAATAACTGGATGAAAGATGGAAGTTACATGGCTGTTAGGCGTATTCAAATGCACCTTGAAACATGGGATAGAACAAGTCTCAATGAACAAGAAAATACATTTGGAAGATATAAAGAAAGTGGTGCCCCTTTCGGAGAAACTGATGAATTTGCACCAATTGATCTTAATAAAAAAGGCCCAGATGGAAAACCTCTAATCCCTGTTACTTCGCATGTTCATTTAGCACATAAACCAGGCGTAGAACTACTAAGACGTTCCTACTCATACTCAGATGGAATAAATGAAACTACTGGACAATTTGATTCCGGATTACTATTTATATCATTCCAAAAAGATCCAAAACAATTTATTACAATCCAAAATAGTCTTGGGAATGAAGATAAAATGAATGAATACATAACTCATATTGGTAGTGGTTTATTCGCATGTTTTGGAGGAATTAAGGAGGGAGAATATATTGGCCAAAAACTTTTTGACTAAAATTATTTTAGCTTTCATCGTACTTTTCAGCTTTAGTTCAACATATTTAAAAACTATAGTAGCTAAAGAATCATATAGTAGTCTATTTATAAAGATTACTGATGCCAATACTGCACTAAAAAATAATGAGCAGGATAAAGCTAAAAAACTAATAGTAGAATTTAAAACAGAATTTGAGTCGACAAAAAATTCAGATTCTGAAGCTGGAAAAAAAGTTAAACAAACATTAAAATCAAACGACATCAACGAAAATCAACTTAGAGAGTTATCAACTGCCCTACTTGCTTTTGAAAATGAACAAAATCCTCTTGATGTTGAAGCAGAAAAGAAAGCTTTTAAAACAAAACTTTATCCTGCTTTCGATAAATTGGAAAAAGCTGTTGATACTAAAAATTCAGAAACTATGAAAGCAGAATACGTTAAATATAATGCTTCTTGGGTGCGTAATGAAGGTATAGTAAGAACACTAGAGCCTGCTTACTACGGTAAAATAGAGACAACAATGTCATTTCTACGTAGTTCTATGGAGGTTGAACCTTATGACTATCAAACTACAAAATTATATCTATCAGATTTAAAAAATTATCTTGATGATTTCCTAGCAGGTAAAAAACTGGAACAAAATTCAGATGTTAAAACACTTGAACAAGGTATAAGACTTCTGGAAGAGAGTCTTTCAGCATTTAAAGATGGAAACAAAACTCAAGGCTCTCAAAAAATGAAGAAATTCATTGAAGTATGGCCTATTATTGAAGGTGAAGTTCGTACACGTAACGTTTCTTTATATACTAAAGTAGAAAGTGAAACCCCTATAATTATGGTTAAAGGTAGCGAACAAAAATATCAAGATCAACTTAAAAACTTAATTGCTGAACTTTCTAAAATAGATACAAAATCTAACTATACTGCTGTAGATTCTATGCTGATTTTACTTCGTGAAGGTGTAGAAGCACTAATCATTGTCCTATCTTTAGCTAGTGCTTTAAAAGCCGCAAAACAAAGAAAAGGTCTAGTATGGATTTATGCAGGTGCTTTAGTCGGAATTCTTTCTAGTATACTAGCAGCCGTAATCTTAAAATACTCATTCCCTGCTCTAGCATCAGGTACTAACCGAGAGATTATCGAAGGTGTAGTTGGTATCTTCGCGGTATTAATGATGATAGGTATTGGAATATGGCTACATAGCAAAAGTTCTGTTAAAGCATGGAAAAAATATATGGATACTAAACTAAATCTAGTACTTTCAACTGGAAGCTTTATTTCTATGTTTACACTTAGCTTCCTGGCAGTATTCCGTGAAGGTGCTGAAACTATTTTATTCTATGCTGGAATCATGCCGTTAATTTCAACAACAAATCTTCTAATCGGGATAGCTCTTGCTATTGTCGCTTTAATAATTATAGCTATAATTATGGTAAAAGCATCTGAGAAATTACCAATTAGTAAAGTATTCCTAGTTCTATCTTGGTTAATATACATTCTAGGATTCAAAATGCTTGGAGTAAGTATACATGCCTTACAAATAACTGATATGATATCAAATAACATTATAGATTACATACCTACTATCGAAATTTTAGGAATCTATCCTAGTTTTGAAGTAATAATAGCTCAACTAATTTATATCATTGTTGTAGCGATTAGTATATTCTATGAAAAATCTAAAAATAAATAGGTAACTTGCGATGAAATATGGAGACAAAGTTTCTACCGTGGATCATCTAACCGAACTTAGAAAGAGACTAATACTAAGCCTTGTGTTTTTTATCGTCTCTTTCATAGTAAGTTTACTATGGTCTGCAGATATTTATAAATTTTTAACGAGTAATTTTAATAATAAATTGATTGTTCTTGGACCTAATGATATACTATGGATATATCTAACACTAGCAGGTATTTGTGCCTTCACTTTTTCGATACCATTCATTTGTTATCAAATATGGGCATTCATTAAACCAGCATTAGAAGAGAGAGAAGCTCGTGCATTACTTGCTTATATACCAGCGGTATTCATTTGCTTTTCAACAGGATTAGCTTTCGGGTTCTTTATAGTGACCCCTGCTATTTTAAATGTGCTACTTTCTATTGGAGATGATTTATTCGACACTCAATTAACAGCTCAAAACTATCTATCATTTGTTATTAATACAACAATACCGATAGCAATACTTTTTGAATTTCCTGTTATTGTTGCATTTTTAACATCCCTAAATATCCTAACACCGAGCTTCTTAATTAAAAATAGAAGATACGCATATTTTATATTAATAGTAATAGCAGTAATCATTACACCTGCTGATTTTATTAGTGATATCGTTATGTCGATACCATTAATTTTAATTTATGAGATTAGCATAATTATTAGTAAGTATATTTATAACAAAAGAGGTGAAAAATAATGGGATTTCTACGTGATATCGGAGCTCCAGGTGTTATAGTTCTTATTATAGCTGCTCTAATTATCTTTGGTCCTAAACGTCTACCTGAACTTGGCGAATCTATAGGAAAAATGTTTACATCATTTAAAAAATCAATTTCAGGATTAACAGATGAGGAAAACTCAGATAAAAAGGAAGAAAAAAAAGATAACTAGAAATAGACTTTACAGTATGTTTCAAACATATCTGTAAAGTCTTTTGTTTTTATCTTATTTTTCTAATTCAGTTAAATCATATGGAGTCAATTGATATACCTGATTTAACCAGTTGTGATAGAATAAATAAGCTACTCCTCTCCATCTATTTTTAGGAGTTTTTTCATCATCATTCCCTGGGTAATAGTTTACAGGAATATCTATAGGTAAACTACTATTTTTATCACGAACATACTCATTATGCAAAGTATCTGCATCATATTCAATGTGTCCTGTTATAAAAATCTTTCTTAAATCTTTAGTCGCCACAAGAAGCGTTCCAACATCTTCTGATTTAGCAAGAATATCCAACTCAGAAATAGTAGGAAGTTTCTCCTCCTCTATTTTTGTATGCCTAGAATGAGGAGCTAAAAAGGTGTCTGTGAATCCTCGCGTTAAAGTATGATTTTCGATAAGAACATCATGCTCAAACACCCCAAATACTTTATCACTAACCTGCTCTTTTTTCACTCCATAGTGATAATATAAACTAGCCTGTGCAGCCCAACAAATGTTTAATGTTGAAAATACATGCGTTTTACTCCATTCAAAAATATCATTCAACTCTCCCCAATAATTAACATCTTCAAATTTTAGATGTTCTATCGGTGCACCAGTAATAATAAGACCATCATAATACTTATTTTTCACTTCATCAAATGTTTTATAAAATTTCTCTAAATAAGATTGTGCTGTATTTTTTGCAATATGACTTGTCATATGTAAGAACTCCACTGTTATTTGAAGAGGGGAATTTCCTAGAAGTCTTAGCAATTGACGTTCAGTTTCTTCTTTCTTCGGCATTAAATTTAAAATTAATATCCTTAAAGGTCTAATGTCTTGATTTTTCGCCCTATTCTCTTCTATTACAACAACTCCCTCTTCTAATAATTTATTTTTCACCGGTAATTCGTTTTGTATACATATTGGCATTATTTTTCTCCTTAATTGTTCTATCTTAAATAAAAAAACTCGTCACTATTACAATTTAATGTAATAGGGACGAGTCTATCGTGTTACCACCCATATTCATGAATATAAATATTCACCTTAATCGGTACGTGTTCATACCGTCGTGCTATATCGCGCACCTTCGTAATTACCTATTAGATAACTATTACTCCGAGACCATTTTCAGTTATATCTCCTCTTGCTCTCTTACACCAACCGAAAGCTCTCTATTATGAATCAAATTTAACCTACTTATCTCTTCAATGTTTTACATATTAATTTAATTAATAGTATAAAGAATTTAACACTATTTGTCAATAGAATTAGCTTAGACAATTCTAAGAAGTTTTATGAAATTGCTGTTCATATCTTTTTTGAATTTAAATTACCTCAATAGTAATCATCAATCTACTACTTAGCATTTCTTTTACGTCTCATCATTATTGCACCAGCTGCTACTAACACACCAAAAATTTCAACATTAGACTGTTTTTCACCAGTATTTGGTAATACG
This sequence comes from uncultured Gemella sp., assembly GCF_963525875.1. Classification (GTDB taxonomy): domain Bacteria; phylum Bacillota; class Bacilli; order Staphylococcales; family Gemellaceae; genus Gemella. The sequence goes on from NZ_CAURMG010000054.1 coordinate 5,412, forward strand.
CCAATCTTTTTAGATTGTATCTCTGGTTTTGGTTCCGGCTTTGGCTCTGGTTTTGGTTCCGGCTTCGGTTCTGGTTTTGGTTCCGGCTTTGGCTCTGGTTTTGGTTCCGGCTTCAGTTCTGGTTTTGGTTCCGGTTTTGGTTCCGGCTTCAGCTCTGGAGCTTTTTCTTCATATTCCCATGTTCCTACGAATTGAACATTTTCTTTATTTATTACTTTTTTATCCTCTTTATAACCTTTAAATACCCAACTTCCTTTTCCATCTTCAACATCTAGTTTCGATGGTTTTGTTGCTGTCACTTCAGTCTTATCAACACGAGCTTCATTATCCACAGGAAGTAACGCCATAACATTATTAGGTAATGTTTTTCCTTCTGTACCACTTTCAAATTTGTAAGTTACTCCATATTTATTCGCTGTAAATTCCCATTTTCCTACAAACTCTACATCTGCTTTATTTACTACTTTACTTTCTGCATCGTAGCTTGTAAATACCCATTTTCCATCATTTACTGTATCTACGTACTCTGTTTTTGTCGGTTGAGTCGCACCTACATTTACTTTATCTACATAACGATTTTGGTCTGTTGGTTTATAGCCTTCTATTGCTTCCGGTAATGTCTTACCTGGCGTTCCACTTTGGAATTTGTATGTTACAACGTACTTATTAGCTTCGAGTTCCCATTTTCCTATAAACTCTATATCTGCTTTATTTACTGCTTTACTTTCTGCATCGTAGCTCTTGAATACCCATTTTCCATCATTTTCTGCATCTACATACTCTCTAGTTGTCGGTTGAGTCGCACCTACATTAGCTTTATCTACATAACGATTTTGGTCTGTTGGTTTATAGCCTTCTATTACTGCTGGCAATGTCTTATCTGATGTTCCACTTTCAAATTTGTATGTTACACCATATTTATTAGCTGTAAATTCCCATTTTCCAATGAACTCTACATCTGCTTTGTTTACTTGTTTATTTTCAGCATCATAACTCTTAAATACCCATTTTCCATCGTTTTCTGCATCTACGTACTCTGTTTTTGTCGGTTGAGTCGCACCTACATTAGCTTTGTCTACATAACGGTTTTGGTCTGTTGGTTTATAACCTTCTATTGCTTCTGGCAATGTCTTATCTGGCGTTCCACTTTCAAATTTGTATGTTACACCGTATTTATTAGCTGTAAATTCCCATTTTCCAATGAACTCTACATCTGCTTTGTTTACTTGTTTATTTTCAGCATCATAACTCTTAAATACCCATTTTCCATCATTTTCTGTATCTACATACTCTAATGATGTTGGTTGTGTTGCATTTATTTCTGCCTGATTTGCATAACGATTTTGGTCTGTTGGTTTATAGCCTTCTATTGCTTCTGGCAATGTCTTACCTTGCGTTCCGCTTTGAAATTTATAAGATACATTATAAAATGTAACATAACCTAGTTCTAAAACATTAGCTTCTACTTTATTAATAGGTAAATTTGTGGCTGAATTAAACCAACCTATTTTCCCTGCATTTGGATGAACATTACCCTCAACAGAACCTGTTACTCTTAGAACTGTTTCACCATTTGTATCTGCTAACCCTTTGGCTTTTTCTTGATTAATACGAATACCCATCTGATTGATTTCTTCATCACTCTTATTAGGGAATAATGCTTTAAGTTCTGTTGATGTAAGAGAGCGAAGTGTCATATTACGCATAATTGTTTCGGCAATAGACTTACCTGCATCCGGTTTTACTACGTTCTCAGCTATACGCTCATTACGTTCGTTTTCTGGACGATCGCTATCCTTATCATTTAACGATCTAAGAATCATTCTGAATGTTATATTATGGTTACCCTTAGTTTCAACACCAAATGTGACTCTAGGGTCCGTATTACTAACGATTGAATTGAAGCTATCTTTTGAATTTCCTAAATCTGTTCCATTTTTTGAATATACATGTAGAAGTTCCTTCGTTCCATCTTCCTTAATTCCAAGAGCATATAAGGGTCTCCATGAGTAACCATTAAACTCTGCATATAATTTTTCCGGAACGACTAAATCTTTGTCTAAATTCACATTTAAATCTACATATGTGTAAGTTTTTCTCCTTTCATCCAATTCAAATTGATTTCCTTTATATGAATTAGATAAAACAGGACCAACATATCCTACATGAGGATTTCTGTACACAGTCATCGCTGTAGTCTTATCCATTTCAAACTCAGCTTTTAGAACCACTTCATTCACTTTTGTAGTATCATTATTTTCCGGTTTATACTCATCGATGATACGTCGTGTATTTTTTTCTTTATCTTCTGTTTCTTTATTTAGCTTAGTATTAGGTAATACTTCTTCAGATTTTACATTCGTATCAATATTAACCTTATTATCATTAATTTTAAATTTATTCATTCCACCTATAATCGCAAATCCCATAGAAAATTTATCTGTAGGGAAAGGCT
>NZ_CAURMG010000055.1:0-7421 GCF_963525875.1 uncultured Gemella sp.
AGATATTATCTAACTCAACATTCCCTTTCATCGAAATATGGAACAAGCCACCTAAAGCACGCAACGGTTTGAAACATTCTAATGTAGCAACAATTACGAAAACGATAAGCTTCTGATCTTTCACCACAAATATAGCGATAATTGATAAAATAAAAATAGAAACATAAGTAATAGCATCCATCACATTAATAGAATTAAGTTGGTGACGAAGTAATGCCATCGTAGATTTTCTATATTTAGCACTACGAGTATCAACATCCCCCGCTACACTATCTTCTTTACCGTATATTTTTGCCGTTGTGAAACCTGATAATCTATCGTAAAACACCTCTGATAAACTTAAGAAATCGCTGAAGTTCTTTTTATTAGCCTTTTTCGACTTCTTAATAATAATCATAATAGACACAGGAATAAGCGGATATAATAACAACATCGCTATAAACAGTAAGATATGAATCTTCCCATAAATCACAAACGAGCTAAGCACTATAAATAATGTCGCAAACATCTGTGGTACAAACTTATTGAAATAAAATTCAATATTCACAATCGATGAAGAATTCATCACAAGAAGACTACCAGTATTTACTGCTTCTGTGTAATTTAGTGAGAGTTTTTCTACTTTATTGTAAATCTCTTTCCTTAATGTATTTCTAACCTGTTTAGAAATTTTGTGACTGAAGTAATTATCCCCTGTTGTAGCTGCGTAATAAACTACTAAACCTACTACCGTTTTTAGAATAAATCCTAATACAGCACCGCTTCTACTCTCTTCACCTAGTGAATAAAATAGAAAATCTACAAAGTTGTAGATGAAAAATAGCGAGCACCAAAAGGCAACAAGTTTAAGAATCGCTACGAGATATACTTCTTTTTTGATATTAAAGAGAGCCATCGCTCTACCATCTATCTTCATAATATCTCCTTAATTTAATTTCATATTTAGATTTATTTTACACAAAAAGAGTAAAAAATAATATAGAATCTTGGTTGTTTTTTATAAAAATCCAACATTCACTCTTTTTATGCAAAAGGCTCTAGCTACCTTTATTGATATTTGTTATCAATTATTATTATACTATATACCTAAATTAAAAGATAGCTTTAAAGTTTATTGTTACGAAAATGTTCAAAAATATAGAGAATGTTCGGGAAGTGAAGTTTCAGGCTCGCTCCTGGATATTTAGAAGTTTGCTTTTATGTCCTCTCTAAAAAGACAGAAAAAGCGGGTCTTTTTTGTTGTTGTTCTTTCGGAATGTACACCTCATTCCTATTTCATAAGAACCAAAATCCAAATTCAAATAAAACGAAAGAACTCCAGAATTTTCCTCTGGAGTTCTTTTCTATTTATTTATCAAACATCTAAAATATATATACAAAATTTAAATAAGGTAGGTAGTTGTACCACCTACCTTTGGGGATACTAGAATTATTTCTAACGCTAGTGTATTTATGGAAACAATAATTATTGACAAGTATATCCTGCATCTAATAGACACGCTTGTCCAGTTACACCCTTAGCTTTTTCACTTGCTAAGAATAGTACGTAGTCTGCAATTTCTTGCACATCAATTAAACGTTTTTGTGGAATGAATGGGTATAACACCGCTTCTAACACTTCTTCTTCAGTAATTCCTCTTGTTTTCGCTAAGTCTGCAAATTGACCTCTAACTAATGGAGTATCAACATATCCAGGACACATTGCATTTACAGTAACTCCACTATCTGCAGCTTCTAACGCAGCAACTTTAGTTAATCCTAAAATCGCGTGTTTTGCTGAGTTGTATGCTGATTTTCCTGCAAAACCGATAACCCCGTTAATTGATCCTATGTTAATGATACGTCCATATTTTTGAGCTTTCATTATTGGGAACGCATATTTAATTGCTGTAAACGCTCCTGTAATCATAATTTGTAACATTTTTTCAAACTTATCAGTTGGGAAGTTTTCGATTAATGATACATATTGTAATCCTGCGTTATTTACTAATACATCTAAACGACCGTATTGTTTTACCGCTTCTTCAATCATGTTTTTAACATCTTCTTCTTTAGATACATCACAAATAACACCGTGACATTCAAAACCTTTTTCTCTGTTTTCCGAGATTACTTTATCTAAGTTTTCTTTATTGAAGTCTGAAAATACTACTTTGTATCCTTCTCTTAAAAATTCCTCTGAAATTTTTCTCCCAATTCCACTTGCTGCTCCTGTTACTACTGCAACTCTTTCATGTTTAGTCATTGTTTTGTTCTCCTTTTATTTGTTTTTATTTGTTTTTATTTGTATTTTTTAATAGATTACTAATCCTAATGTTATGATGATAATCATAGCTATTAGACTTCCTACTGACACTGTTATAAACGTTTCTTTAAATCCGTTTTTATGATTAAGTCCTGTTAAACTTAAGAATGTTAATAACACTCCACTTTGAGGTACAATCGTTAATATATTTGTACCTACCGCTGCTATTCTGTGCACTAGCTCCGGATGTAAACCTGCATCTAAATATATACGAGCATATTGTGGCATTACTATTCCTAATGCTCCCGAAGATGACCCAGTTATCCCTGATAGTGCAGCACTAATTGCAGCAAGACTAATTTGTGGTGATTTAATATTTAAAAACCACTCTGAAAACACAGTAAATCCTTGTGTTGAAGTTACTACAGATCCGAATGCAACGGCCGCCGCTGTAGCAAATATCGGTATTACAGCTCCTGTAACTCCTAGATTTATAACTTTTTTCTTATCTTCTAAGAATTTATTAAATAATATAAAACTCAAAATAATACTTGATAATAAGGCTATGTAAATTATATTTTTCTTAATTGATGCAGTTCCTAATGTACTACCTAATATTACCAATACTATTAATAACAATAATGGGGCTATTGAAGAAACAAATGAAGGTTTTTCTTTTTCATCTATTTCTGTATGAATTTCGTTTGTATATGTAGCAAAGTTTTCTCCTTTTGCTAAGCTACGTTTTAAACAATATTTCATATATACTAATCCAAACACTGTACATCCTACAGCACCTGCGATACTTACTCCTGCTGCTGCAGTTAATGTTGTATTTGTATATTGCATTGGAATAACATTTTGAATAGAAGGACTACCTGGCAGAATAGTCATTGTTATTGTTGCCATTCCCAACCATAGTGGAATTTGAATTAAATTCCAAGCTATGTCTAATTCTTTGAATAATGATCTCGCTAACGGAATTACCGCAAACATTACGACAAATAAGCTAATTCCTCCATATGTTAACAGTGAACTAATTAAAAATATAGCTACTAGAACTTTATATGGATTTTCTGTTCCTACTTTATTTAAGATAGTTTCTGCTATTGATACCGTTGCTCCACTTTCTTCCATTAACTTAGCAAGTATTGACCCTAGTAAAAATATTACGAAATATAACATAATATAATTTGCAAGAGCACTCATAAAACTATGTTCTTTTCCGAAAATATGTGTTACAACATCTAAATTATTAAATAGTAATACTACTATCGTCGATAATGGCGCAGCTATTTGAATATTAATAGCCTTAGATGATAAGTAAATTATTAAAGCTATTCCTAGTAATACACCTATGATTCCCATATTTCTACGCTCCTTCGTAAGCTTTTACTAGTTTAGTACCAGTTGCTTCTTGAATTTCTTCGAATGTTACATCTTCTCCTAACTCTATTACATGTAACCCATCTTCTCTTACTTCGATTACGCCAAGTTCTGTAATAATCAAGTCTACACAACGTTGACCTGTTAATGGTAATGTACATTCGTCTAAAATTTTATGTACTCCTTTATTTGTGTGTTGCATTGCAACGATAACTTTTTTAGCTCCTGTTAATAAGTCCATTGCTCCTCCCATTCCAGGAACCATTTTCCCTGGAATTACATGGCTAGCTATATTTCCGTACTTATCGACTTGCAGCGCTCCTAAAATTGTTAAATCTACGTGTCCACCTCTAATCATTCCAAAAGATGTTTCACTCCCAAATGTAGCTCCACCTTTTTCTATAGATACAGGAGCTCCACCCGCATTAACATAACCTTCTGTTTGATGTTCTCCATCAAGACCTGTGAATCCATTCTCAGATTGAAGAATAATATGTATACTCTTATCAACAAAATTAGCAACTTTAGTTGGTAAACCTATTCCTAAATTTACTAACATGCCATCTGTTAACTCTTTTGAAGCACGATTAGCTATATAATTTTGTAATTCGTGTTTATCCATTTCTTTTACCATAATTATTCTCCTTGTACAATATAATCTATAAATATTCCAGGTGTATGAATCTGTTCTGGTTTTAACTCCCCAGCTTTTACAATATTACGAGCTTCTACTATTACGATATCAGCTGCACTCGCCATAACATTGTTAAAATTATTTTCTGAGCCTTTATATACCATATTCCCAAATTCATCTACTGTATCGGCAAAAACTAACGCTACATTAGCTCGTAATGCTTCTTCAATTAAAAACTCTTTTCCATTAACTGTTACTTTTTCTTTTCCTTCTTCTACTGGTGTTCCTAATCCTGTTGGTGTTAATACTCCTCCTAATCCAAAACCACCACTTCTAATTCTTTCAGCTAACGTGCCTTGTGGTACTAAATTAACTTTAGTTTCACCTTCGTTCATTTGTCTTCCTGTTTCTTTATTTAATCCAATATGAGTAGCTGTAATTTCTTTAAATTGTTTATTAACTACTAATCTACCTATTCCTAAATCAACAAAACTAGTATCATTAGCAATCAAATGTAAGTTTTTTGTTCCTACTTTTAGTAGTTCTTCAATTAATCCAAGCGGTGATCCGTTTGCCATGAATCCACTAATCATTACACTATCATTTTCATGAATATATTGTATTGCTTTTTCTTTTGAAATAATTTTTGTCATCTTGTTACCTCTCTACTATCATAGCTATTCCTTGTCCACCACCGATACAAAGTGTAGCTAATCCATAATGTGATTCACGTTTTTTCATTTCATGTATTAATGTTACTAATACTCTTGCTCCTGAAGCTCCGATTGGGTGACCTAAAGCGATAGCTCCTCCATTAACATTTACTTTTTCAGGATTTAATTTTAAATCTCTTACAACTGCAAGCGATTGAGATGCAAAAGCTTCATTTGCTTCTATTAAATCTAAATCATCGACTGTTAAGTTTGCTTTTTCTAAAGCTTTTCTTGTCGCTGGAATTGGTCCTGTTCCCATTATTTTATGGTCTAACCCTGCTGTCGCAGATGCCTTAATAGTAGCTAATACTTCTAAACCTAATTCCTGAGCTTTCTCTTTCGTAGTTAAGATAACCATAGCTGCTCCATCATTAATCCCCGAAGCATTTCCCGCCGTTACACTTCCATCTTTTTTAAATGCTGGTTTTAATTTAGCTAATTTTTCTACAGTAGTTTCTCTTGGATATTCATCAACATTAAATAACGTTACGTTACCTTTTCTATCTTTTAATTCAACATCAACGATTTCCTCTTTGAATTTATTATTAGCTAATGCTTCTTGAGCTTTTCTTTGACTATCTGCTGCAAATTCGTCTTGCTCTTCTCTTGTGAATCCGTATTGGTCAACTATATTTTCTGCAGTAATTCCCATATGGTAGTTCTCGAATGCGTCAGTTAATCCATCGTTTACCATAGTATCAATAATTTGAGTATTTCCCATCTTAGATCCAAAACGTGCTTGAGGTAGCACATATGCTGCTTGAGACATATTTTCTGTCCCCCCAGCTACTACTATTTTACTTTCTCCTAGTAAAATACTGTGATAACCTAATTCAATTGCTTTTAATCCAGATCCACAAACATGATTAATTGTAAATGCTGTTTTTTCTTCTGGAATACCTGCTTTTACAGCTATTTGTCTAGCTACGTTTTGACCGTGACCAGCTTGTAATGCAGAACCTACAATAACTTCATCTACTTGCTCAGGTTTAATTTTTATTTTTTCTAATACACTCTTAATTACGCTAACACCTAAGTCAACACTTGAAACATCTTTTAAAGATCCTCCAAAGCTGCCTATCGCTGTTCTATTGGCAGCTACTATTACTACTTCTTTACTCATATTTTTACACCTTCTTTTGTAAATTGTATATTTTTCTAAATTCGAATTTTTTATCTATAAAAGCCTTTACATTTTTTATTCTACATTACCAAACTTGTAATTACAAATACTGCTTTTTTATACCTACTATAAGAATTCCATATAGTATCCATGAGCTTTTTTTATTCAAAAATATTACATATCATAATATAATGTAGTAGTATAGACGAGTAATACCCAAAAATCTTAAAAAAAATAAAAAAGCGAAATTATTAACAATATAACTTATCAAATAAACATGGATAATAGTAAAAAAAGGAGTACTCTCATGGATATAAAAGATTTAACATACTTTATTGAAATTGTGAAAAATAATTTTAATCTAACAACCACTGCTAAGAAGTTATTCATTAGTCAACCTAATCTGAGTCAAAAAATAAAGCAATTAGAAGAAACGGAAAATGTTCTATTATTTTTAAGAGAAAAAGGGCGTTTAGTAGGTCTAACAGAGATTGGAAAGAATTTTTATGCTAATGCTACATTAGTTTTAAATAGCTACGATAATTTAATAAATGATTTAAAAATAGATTCTAATTCTAAACGAGGTAAGGTTAAAATAGGTATTCCTCCACTTATTCTAGGTATTTCTTTATCTGAAATAATAGTTAAAATAATAACAGAGAACCCTGAAATAGAACTTGAAATAATTGAAAAAGGTGCTTTTGAACTTCAAAAAATGTTAATACTAAAAGAATTAGACTTTGCTATTTTACTTGCACCTATAGAATTTACGGAAAATGTGGCCTATAAAGATACTCTTATAAATAGTGAATTAGTAGCCTTTGTTCATAAAAATAATCCTTTATTAAAAAAGAAAAAGTTAATTTGGGAAGATTTAGCTCAACAGTATCTAAGTACATTCAATGAAGATTTCATGATTCATCACAAAATTAAACATTTTCTACATAAATACAATGTTACATATAAAAAAGTTATTTACTCAGGATGTTGGGACTTTTTATTCTCTACTGTAAAACATAAAAACTTCTTAACTATTCTTCCTAAAGATGTATCTTCATTTTGTCCAACCGCCGATGTGAAAATAATTCCTTTTAAAGATCCAGTAAAATGGGAAGTAGTTCTATGCACAACAAATAAAGAAAAATACTCTAATGCAGAGCTATTTGTTAAAGATGAAATTATAGATTATTTTAAACAAAAAAATCAGTAGCTCTCTCTGAAAATAAAAAAGAAGGGAGTGACTCAAAAATCGTGATTTCGTAGAATGATGTGTACCCAAAATTCTGGACACATATATATTTATTTTAGACAAGTGGATGT
>NZ_CAURMG010000056.1:0-7412 GCF_963525875.1 uncultured Gemella sp.
AATAGTGAATATGTAGGAGAACATTTTAAAGCTCGTGCGTTTATGAGTGGATTTACAGGTTCTGCAGGAACTTTAGTTGTTACTAAAGATTTTGCTGGTTTATGGACTGATGGTAGATACTTCTTGCAAGGTGCTTTGCAATTGGAAGGTTCAGGAATTGAATTACAAAAAATGAGAGAACCGGGAGTTCCGACTATTGCGGAGTTTATTGTAGAGAATACGCCAGAAAATGGAGTTCTAGGTTTTGATGGACGTGTTGTAACTTTTGGTGAAGGAAAAGATTTAGCAACTAGATTAAAACGTAAAAATGCTACGATAAAATATGAAGTGGATTTAGTAGATGAGATTTGGACAGATCGTCCATCTCTATCTGAAGCACCTGCGTTTTATTTAAATTTAGAAAGAGCAGGGGAATCTGTTGCTAGTAAACTAGAAAGAGTGCGTAAAGAAATGCATGAGGTAGGAGCTAACATTCATGTTATTACGACTCTTGATGATATTGGTTGGTTGTTAAATATTCGTGGTATGGATGTGGATTTCTTCCCATTACTATTAAGTTATGCTGTTATTTATGAAGATAAAGTAGACTTATATGTTGATGAAAGAAAGTTATCTGATGAAATAAAAAAACATCTAGAGGAAAATAATGTAACTATTAAACCTTATAACGATGTGTACGCAGATGTGAAAAAATTCTCTGGGAATGATGTAGTTTTAGTTGATCCAGGATGCCTTAACTACGCTGTATTTAATAATATTCCGAAAGATATAACGCTTGTGGAACGTAGAAATCCTACAATTCTTATGAAAGCAATTAAAAATGAAGTCGAGCTTAAACATACGCTTCACGCTCATGTAAAAGATGGTATTGCTCATACTAAATTTATTTATTGGTTAAAACAATTAGTTAAACAAGGCATAAGCGAGCAAGAAGATGAGCTTTCTGCATCTGATAAGTTAGTAGAATTTAGAAAAGAACAAGGTGGCTTTATATGTCCAAGTTTTGCACCTATTTGTGGTCATGCCGAAAATGGTGCGATTATCCACTATTCTTCTTCAAAAGAAACGTCTATTCCATTACGCACAGGAACGTTTTTCTTAACTGATACAGGTGCACATTATGAGGAAGGATCAACTGACATCACTCGTACTACAGCTATGGGTGAAGTTAGCGACAGGTTGAAACGTGACTATACTAGAGTTCTTCAATGTCATTTGCGTCTATCAAGATTGAAATTCTTAGAAGGAATGTCTGGTGCAAATGTCGACTTATTTGCTCGTGCTCCGTTAATGTATAATTATGAAAACTTTAATCACGGAACAGGGCATGGAGTTGGATATTTAGGTAACATTCATGAAGGTCCTCAAGGTATTCACTGGGGAATTTACCGTGCTGCTGAACCATTTAAAGATGGTATGACAATGACTAATGAACCAGGATTATATATTTCAGGATCACATGGTATTCGTCTAGAAAATGAACTTATAATTAGAAATACTGTGAAAAATGAATATGGTCAATTTATGGAATTTGAAGTTATGACTTTTGTTCCTTGGGATTTAGAAGCGATAGATGTATCTCTTCTTACAAATGAAGATAAATATGAGTTAAATAACTACCATAAAAAAGTTTTTGAAGTATTAGCACCACACTTTGAGGGTGAAGAACTAGAGTGGTTAAAACAAGCTACTAGAGAAGTATAATTTATAGTGAAGTAGTTTCCCAAAAGTTCTAATTCTTAAAAAGGTTTGATGCGGTGTTTTATAGATGTCTAAATTTCTTAATAAAAGCTTTTTGGATATCTAATAAACTTTGCGGGAGTGACTCGGCAAAATCGATTTTTTGAAATCATGATTTTTGAGTCGCTCCTTTTACTAATAATCTTTTTAAAAAAGTGATATAATAAAAGGTATACGATTTAATTAAGTGAGCTGATAATTTTTTATGTCGTAGACTAATGAAAAAATTGAGGAGAATCATATGCATTTAAATACACAATTAAAAAAATATGCACAGCTTATAGCTAAAGTAGGATTAAATGTGCAAAAAGATCAACCGGTACTAGTTCGTGCGAGTACAGAAACACGAGAATTTGTAGTGAAAGTTGTAGAAGCGTGTTATGAATTAGGAGCGAAAAGAGTAACTGTAGAGTGGCGTGATCAAGAACTTACGAAATTAAATTTGAATTATCAAACAGAAGAAAATCTAAGTACGGTAGGACAATGGTATATTGATCAATATCAAGCAGAGTTAGATGAAGGTGCAGCGTTCTTATCTATAATTGGAGATGATCCAGATGGTTTAGCAGGTGTTGATAGTGCAAAATTAAAAGCATCAATGGTGGGTCGCTCAAAAGCGATGCGTAATTATATGAAATCAATAATGAGTGATGAATGTCCATGGTGTGTAGTTAGTGCTTCTACAGTAGGTTGGGCGAAAAGATTATTCCCTGAATTAAGTGATGAAGAAGCATATTTAAAACTATGGAACCATATACTAAGTGCTTGCCGTTCTACTGGAGATGATCCTGTAGCTGAGTGGGAAGAACATATAAAAGTATTAGATGAAAAAGCTAAATTTTTACATGAAAATGAGCTAGTAAAACTTCATATTACGAATGATCTAGGAACTGATTTATATGTTGGTTTACCAAAAGATCACATATGGCAAAGTGCAGGTAGTTATGCGAAAAAAGCAGGTCGTTTTGTAGCTAATATTCCAACCGAGGAAGTTTTCACAATGCCTCACAAAGATGAAACTAATGGTATAGTTTATAATGCTAAGCCTTTAAATTATAGTGGGGTGTTAATAGATAACTTCTGGCTAAAATTTGAAAATGGTAAGGTGATAGATTTTGGTGCAGAGCGCGGGTATGATGTTCTAAAAAATCTGCTAGATACTGATGAAGGATCTAGAAAGATCGGGGAAATGGCATTAGTTCCATTTGACTCACCAATTTCTAATACGAAAATTTTATTCTTAGAAACACTATTTGATGAAAATGCAGCATGCCATATTGCTCTTGGAAAGGCCTATCCAACATGTGTAAAAGGTGGACCGGAGATGAGTGATGAACAATTAGCTGAAGTTGGGGCTAATGATAGTCTAGTTCATGTTGATTTTATGATTGGAGAAGCGACGACTAATATTACTGGATATACAGTCGATGGAAAAGAAGTAGCAATTTTTAAAGATGGTAATTGGGCTTAAAGATAATTTTTAAGTTAATATGGGAGTGATTCGAAAATCTTGATTTAGAAGAAATCTATTTTTCCGTATCACTTCCAGTTTTCTTATGTTTCGAAGGGTATTTTTTAAAAATACATGGCTATTATTTGCGAAAAATAAATAAATATGTGATAATAGATTGTACTAACATTTAGAGGTGATTAAATGCGTTTGGATAAATTTTTAAAAGTTTCAAGAATTATAAAAAGAAGAACAGTTGCGAATGAAGTATCATCTGAAGGGCATATTGAGATTAATGGAAAGAAAGCAAAACCATCAAGTGCTCTAAAAGTAGGAGATAAAATTACTATTTATTTTGCAAAAAAAGAAGTAGTATATGAAGTTTTAGAGCTTAAAGATAGCACGAAAAAAGAAGATGCAACAAAAATGTTCAAGATTTTATCGGAAAAAATAAGAGAAGTAGAAAATGAGAGAACAGAACAGTCAATTTAAAAAAGACGTTTTAAAGGCAAAAGCAAAATATAGAAAACGTCGTAAATTTATTATCTTGGCAATTATGACTTTCGCATTAACTATCACATTGTTGCAAACATTTTTATATATTCGAGATAAAAAGCAAATTAATGCACAATTGGCAGAACAAAATCAAATGATTGAGAATTTGGATAAGGAAAACAAAGTTAATGAACTAGTTATAGATAAGCTTAGGGATCCGTATTTTATCACTGATTTAGTAAGACAAGAATATGGACTGAGCTATCAGGGAGAATTGATTTTCAATATACCATTACAAGAGAATTTTCTTCAAACTACCATAAAGTCAATTATGGAAGGTAAATTAGAGAAATCAGATGATAATAATGGTAGAATTGACGATAGTAAGATACCTGAATTGGCGAAAAAAGATAATAAAAAATCAACTTCTAAAAAAGAATCTGATAAAACTAAAGATGCATCGACAGATAAAAAAGCTAGCGATAAAAAAACTAGTGATAATACTTCAGAAAAAGATGAAGACAATAAGCAAGATGATAATAAAACTCAAAGAGTAACTGATAATACAAATTCAAACACTAATAATCAAAGAAGTAACAGAGGGTAGTTCTAGGTTGCTTCTTTTTTATATGTTAACTTTTAATCGACAATTTTTTTAAGTGGTGTTGCAATAAAGGTATTATAAAAAATACTTTTGGTGGTTAATTCATTGAATAGCTGATTTATCAATGCTTTCATAGATTTGTGTTCTATGAATTATAATTTTTAACGTTAAATTTAAGTATAAATATTTGTTAAAAAGATGGTAAAATGTTAATATATAAGTAATAAATTTATCGTAGATATAACTCGGAGGAAATTATGAATAAATATCTAGGTGATGCACTGCATACGGATCTTTACCAAATAAATATGGGATATGCTTACTTTAAGGATGGAATACATGAAAGAAAGTCGTATTTTGATGTTTATTTTAGAAAAATCCCTTTTGGTGGAGGTTATGCTGTATTCGCTGGACTAGCTAAAATCATTGATTATGTAAATTCATTTAAATTTACTGAGTCTGATATAGACTTTTTACGTCAATTAGGATATGAAGAAGACTATCTAAAATATTTAAGTGATATGAAATTCACTGGTAATATAAGGTCTGTTAAAGAGGGTGAAATTGTTTTTGGAAATGAGCCTTTATTAAGAATCGAAGCGCCTCTTATACAAGCTCAAATAATGGAAACTGCAATTTTGAATGTGGTAAATTATCAAATTTTAATAGCTACAAAAGCAGCTAGAATTAAACATTTATGTCCGAATGAAGTTTGTATGGAATTCGGTACTCGTCGTGCTCATGAATTTGATGCGGCAATATGGGGGACTCGTGCTTCTATTATAGGCGGATTTAATGCAACAAGTAACGTGAAAGCAGCAAAACTATTTGATATTCCATGTAGTGGAACACATGCTCATTCATTTGTTCAGGCTTATGAAGATGAGAAAATTGCATTTAAAAAATATGCGGCTGCACATAAGGATTGTTACTTTTTAGTTGATACTTATGATACATTACGTTCAGGGATTCCTACAGCTATAGAAGTGGCAAATGAATTAAAAGATGAAATTAACTTTTTAGGAATTAGATTGGATTCTGGAGATATAGCATATCTTTCAAAAGAAGCCAGAAAAATGTTAGATGCTGCAGGGTATCCGGATGCTAAAATAGTGGCTTCTAATGACTTAGATGAAGATACGATTACTCACTTAAAACAACAAGGAGCGAAAATCGATGCGTGGGGTGTTGGAACTAAATTGATTACAGCATATGATAATCCGGCGCTGGGGGCAGTGTACAAGCTAGCGTGTTTAGAAGATGATAATGGGAACATGGTTGATAGATTGAAGGTTTCTGAAAATCCTGCGAAACTAACTATTCCAGGGATAAAAAGAGTATATAGAATAATAAATAAAGATACTGGAATGGCTGCAGGAGATTATATAGCCTTAGAAAATGAGGATGTAAGTACTGAAGCTAGTATAAAATTATTCCATCCAACTCATACTTATTTGGAAAAGGAAGTTAAGAATTTTGTGGCGCGAGACTTGCATGTAGATATATTCATAAACGGGGTGCAAGTGTATGAAGTTCCTACTGTTCATGAAAGTGCTAGATATTTTAAGGAAAATAAAGAATTGCTATGGAATGAATATTTACGCTTATTAAATCCTGAATTTTATCCTGTAGATTTAAGTTCAAAATGTTGGGAAAATAGAAATTCTATATTGAAAAGAGTAACGAAAAAATCGAATTAAATAGGTGAAAATATGACATTGCAACAAGAAGTAATAAAAAAATTAAGATGTAAAGCTGATATAAACGTCGATGAAGAAATTCGTTTAACAATAAACTTTTTAAAAGATTATATCAGAAAAAATGATTTCATTAAAAGCTTAGTATTAGGAATATCAGGAGGACAAGACTCTACGCTGTGTGGAAAGTTATGCCAAATGGCTATTGATGAATTGAAGTCTGAAACGAAAGAAGATTATAAATTCATTGCCGTAAGATTACCTTATGGGGAGCAGTTTGATGAAGCGGATTGTAATGATGCATTAGAGTTTATTAATCCAGATAAAGTATTTACTGTGAATATAAAAGAAGCAGTGGATGCGAGTGTGGCATCATTAAAATTAGCAGGTGTTGAAATTACAGATTTTGCTAAAGGTAATGAAAAAGCCCGAGAAAGAATGAAAGCTCAGTACTCAATAGCGACTATGAACAAAGGAATAGTAGTTGGTACTGATCACGCGGCGGAAGCAATAACTGGATTTTTTACAAAGTATGGAGATGGTGGCGCAGATGTTATGCCTTTATTTAGATTGAATAAACGTCAAGGGAAAGCGTTGCTAAAATCGTTGAATTGTCCAGAACATCTATATATGAAGAAACCAACTGCAGATTTAGAAGAAGATAGACCTGCATTAGAAGATGAAGTAGCGTTGGGCGTAACATATGATAATATAGATGACTATTTAGAAGGAAAAAAAGTCGCCGATGAAGTTAGGGAAAAGATAGAAGCACATTATCTGCGTTCAGAGCACAAAAGAAATTTACCGGTTACGGTATTTGATTTTTACAATATATAGAAGAAAATTAAAAAAGAGGATACTAATATAAGGTGGTATCCTCTTATACTATTATGAATACAAAGTAAATTGAAGAGAAAATTTGAAAATTATGTTGACATAATTATAGCTTGATGATAGAATAGTAGAAGTCTTCTTGAAAGACGTTAGCTATGTTAACTATCAATAAAAAAGTTTAAAAAAGAACTTGACATAATTAATGCTTAATGATAGAATAGTAAAAGTCTTCATAAGGAGAAGACGAACAATAAAACATTTCAAATTCACAAATGTTAGGAAATTATAAAAAACTCTTGACAAAATAAAAAAGAAATGGTAAACTTAAAAAGTCTTAAAAAAAGACAATGTT
This sequence comes from uncultured Gemella sp., assembly GCF_963525875.1. Lineage (GTDB taxonomy): Bacteria > Bacillota > Bacilli > Staphylococcales > Gemellaceae > Gemella. The sequence goes on from NZ_CAURMG010000056.1 coordinate 7,173, forward strand.
AATTATTTCAAAGAAGTAACCGTTTAAAAAGATTTTTAAAAAATATAAAAAACTTATTGACAAAAACTTATTGAAGTGATAAAATAATGAAAGTCTTCCGAGGAAGACAAAAAAATATTTTTAAAAAGTTTCGAAATATACTTGACAAACTATTTTGGAAATGTTAAAATATAAAAGTTGCTAACCGCAACAATTTGAACATTGAAAACTAAACGAATTAAGTCAACGTTAATTCCAAAA
>NZ_CAURMG010000057.1:0-7339 GCF_963525875.1 uncultured Gemella sp.
GTAAATTTTTCGTTTCATCATTCATTTCTTTTGTGTCAAATCCTAATTCACTCCAACCATATAAATAAATTAACTTTTGCAAAACTCGTAAAATATGAGCAAAATATTGCGCTAAATCTGCTGGTAGTGATCCAAGTATTGCAAAACCTCCCGGAAGTCCTGCTGCTGCAGAAATCGTACTTACTTGGGTAGCCTCTCCTTTAATACAACTTTTTGCAATTTGATTAATATCTTCTACTGGAATTCCTGCATACGCCGGATTATATTGAATTGCTAATTCAACTACTTCTGGATGATATCGATCCCTTAATTCTTTTCTTAAAAATAACTCTCTATCAATTTTTACCATTGGAAGTTTTGTCGTTTCCAATAGTAATCGATCAATTTTCAATAATTTCAAAGTGATTCTCCTCATTTTTGTTCTATGGGTTTGACTGATTATAGCATAGGTTTATTAAATCAGAAATAGGCATCCCTAAACTTCGTCATAAAACAGACTTTTCTTTTAAATTGTGGCAAGGGACGATAGCAGCCTCCTTCGGGATCTCATATCTTTGCTACTATTTTGAAACTCTTGTTTATTCCGATTTTATCGTAGAGAATTTATTGATAAATATCTTTCGGTATTGATATAATTTGCTTATAAGGGAGGAATGATTGATGGCCGATAGCGCATTTTTATACACACTTAATCCAGATGGTTCAGCGATGATTGGATACGAAGATTATGATGTCGATATTTTTGACGGAGACGATTATGAAGTCACTTACTTATTAGATGCGGATAACTATACTAATCTCTTGCATCATCTAAATATTCCATTAAATCACGATACTAAAAAACAATTAAAAAAAGAATTTGGGAAACATTTCGACTCTAGAAAATTCGAAGAGTTTTGTACGGAACATTGTATTACTTATGAACGTAATGTGCGGATTGGATAATTAGTTATTATGAAAATTAAAGGAGAAACATCATGAACAATCAACAAGCACAAAATTTTTTCTATGATAAACGGGATACTCCCTGCCCAATAACAGAAGCGTTAATTAAGTCAGGCTATCAACAAGAACGTGAGGGCTATATTACTTATGCTAAAGAACATGGTATTGAAGTTAATTATCTTGAAGCAAAACCTACTCAGTGGTGGCATTTAATCAAATGTTATTGCGCCCAATCAGATCCTCAAAAACTATTTCCTTATTCTGTCAAATGTGGTGAATTATACTTTTGGATGGCAGAAGTGTCAGGAGCATTTAGTCAAGAAGAACTTTTGACGTTAAAAGATCAAGCAATCGCTGCTTGTGATAGAGTTATTAGAAAGAATCACTCCCTTCCACCTCTAAAAACTGCCAAAGGAAATCTTATTATTAGGGATTATTGTTTTGAAAGAATTTGTGAGGTTATTGAGAGAGTATGAATGAAAACTCCTGCTGAAAATTTAGTCAGCAGGAGTTTTTGCTCATTATTTTCTATTTTTTACTATATTTTCTATCTTCTTTAATTCACTTAAACAGTCATTTTCAACTTGGTTTAAAGTATATTCAGCATCATTTGTCTCTTTTGTTTCACCTTTTATTTCTGTTGATTCACTAAACAGTTTTTCATCAATCTCTATATCATCATCTATTTTACTTAGTAATTGCTCAATATGATAGTTCCAATCTTTCATCATCATCGTACATTCTTGTTTTGCTTGTTTCTCTGCAAAATCCAAATATTCTGAAACTAATTGATTAAAGTTACTCAATTCTTTTTCAGTTAAACATCTTTTGGAGTCAGAATATGTTGGAAGTTCTCCTTTAACAAGTTTTACTCCCTTATTATCACCCCATTCAGTTGCTGTTTGTTGATGAATAGGAAAATGTAATTTATTTCGAACTGTAGTGAAAAATCTTTTAGCTTCACCACTATCCTTATTATAATCAACGGATGTTGCAAACAAATCTAACAGTTGCCGATAAAATACTTTCTCACTAAACCGAATATCATAAATCCGTTCTAATAGTTCTTTAAAATAATGGTCTTCCCCTAATTTTTTAAATCGTTCATCGTCCATGACAAAACCTTTAATGAAATATTCTTTTAGAACCGTTGAAGTATACTTTCTAAATTGTGTTCCTCGCGGGGATTGTACACGATATCCTATCGCTAAAATCATATCAAGGTTATAGTAGGCTACCTTTCTCTTTGGGAATCTATCTTCTATCTTACCTTGATTAGTAGCTGTAAACTGATAGTTGATAACCACTTTTTCATCTAGCTCGCCATCTTCTAAAATATTTTTGATATATTTAATGATGGTTTGTTTAGTTGTTTGAAATAATTCCGCAATCTGAAGTTGAGTTAACCATATCATTCCATTTTCTAGGGTAAGATTAATCTTTGAGTTTCCATCTTCAGTGTGGTAGATAACGAAATGATTCATCACTTTCAACTCCTTAATTGTGGTGTGCGTTAATTTCTATGTTCACTTTAGTTATGTTACTCTTCAACGTATGAAATTCCCATTTTTTATGGAGATTAATCTAAAAAGAGACGTCCTAAGTCTTAGTTAAATTTCCTGTTACTCAGAGGTTTCAATACTAATTTTTTTTAAATGATTAATAATTTTTTCTTGCGTTTTCTCAAGAGAAAAAATAAATGAGTTAATCATTTTTTCACAATCAGTTTTATTTATACTATCATATCTATCGTTCAATATAAATTCAGTCATTTCAAGCCAAAATTTGTGATTAATTTCAATTTGTCTAATAAATTCCCAAAATGATTCTGTAATTTCTTTAGGAATATATAACCGATATATCCTAACTTTATTTTTTATAGAAATAAATAATTCTGTATATTTCTTATAATGCTGTATAAATTCATCAATTGAATTATTTAATTTGGAATCCCTATCTAACGAAGCCTTTAACTCATATTGCAAACGACCTAATTCTACCATATTTTCATGTACTTCATCATAAAATTTCATTTCACGATTTAACAATAACTCATAAGCTCTTGTACTTCTATATAAATTATTTTTAAACTGCTCTAAATTTTTTTCGTAAACTGATTTAATAATAGTTTCAAAAAAATGTTTAAGTATCCCTTTAAAAAAAGGCATTAAAGCAATTAATACTACTGCATTTCCAAACCAATTTACTATATTTTCTATCCAATTATTCACATTCAACACTCTTCCTGTTTTCTTCTTATAATAACAATTGACTTTAATTATAGATTGATTTCAAACAAATATATGAATAAGTCCCTAGGGGGACCCAAATTTTTGTCACGTTTTTCCTTTTTAAATAGACTTGATTGATAAAATTCCACTATCCCCCCTGTAATTATTCTAAAAATTCACTTGCACTAAAGAACCCTAATAACCTTTTTAGAAGATAGTTAATGGTAGTTAGCGTTAGTAGAGCAGCTTCATTTATAAATTTCTTCCCTATCATTAAATCAATCTCCAAATGTACAAATTCTGAACGAGAATGAATAAATTTGTACATTTTCAAACAATCTAATTTTTAGTACCTAAACTTAAATACTCATCAACTATTATATCTTCTACCTTTCTTCTAATAGTTCTAAAATTATTATATGCCTCTAATTCGTTTAACTTATCTTGAATACTATTTATCTCTAAATTCACAGTTTTTTCTTCTGCCATTTTAGCAATTAACTCCTCTGCAAATTCCTTAATAAACTCTTTTCTATCCTGAACTGATAATTCAACAAAACGATAAACTAAATCAAATCTAGATACAAGAGAATTTGGAATTAATTTACTAAATTCTCCCTTCAATACATTAGAAGTAAATACAATTATATAGCCATCTAAATCATGCTCTCTTCCATGCCTATCCGTAAATTTACCATCTTCTAATAATTCATAAAAAAAATTAAAAACATTAGGTGTCGCCTTTTCAAATTCATCAATCAAAATAACTTTAGATTTTGAATTTTTTATTTTATTAATTAATTCCCCTCCTTCTTCACTACCAATATAACCTAGAGGCGATCCAATTAAACTATTCAAGACACCTTCATTAGAATAATTACCAAAATTTATTTTTATAATAGCTTGATTGGGGTACAGGATTTCTGAAAGAATCTTGGCAAACTCTGTTTTTCCAACTCCTGATTCTCCTGATAAAAAAATGGAAAATATTTTCCTAATATTTAACTCATTTAATAAGATAAACTTTTTTAGTTGGAAAATAAAATCTTTTTTAAATTGTCTATGCCCTTTTAATTTAATATTAAATTTAGAAATCATATCTTCCGTAATGTTTTCTATATTCTTTTTTTCATTCTGAGTATCTTCTTCAACCTTGCGCTGCTCTATTGATAAGTTTCCACTAAATTGGAATGAAAAGGGAAAATATTTTATAATTTCACTTTTGACATTTTCACTAACTAAAAATTTAATCTCCTTACTTTGATTTTGAATTTGTCTTATCATTATTTCAAAAAATAATATTAAATCAGGTCTAAATGAAATCTTGTAAATCATCTCAGTAATATCAATATACCTAATATCTTTATCAACAAGTATCTTATTTATTTTTTTAATATCATACTTAAGATTAAAGTCGTCATTTCCCAAAAATAGAGTTCCAATTGGTAGAATTTTTATATCCAAACCCAATTCTAAATTCGTTTGACTATATGTATATAAATCAATAAAATTTATATCTGTACTCATATATTCTTCCTCGTTATTTTTCTTAATATAACTTTCATCTATTTCATCAAATACAAATGGATATTTTTCCAAAAATTTATCCTTGTTTAAAACATTTATAAAAAATTTTGCCTGTTTATAATACTCCTGAAATTTATATAGAAAATTTTCATAACTTAATCTTTTGTCAAATTCAAAAGCTAAAGAAGTAATATCTATATTAAAATTATTTGCTTCAGATATATCCAACTCTTCAAGACTATTTAAATTGCTTGTTAAAATAAAAAGATAAGCAATACTTATAAATTTTCTACCTTGAAAATCTTCTTTTAAATCATTAATCCCAGTATGATCAAATACATACAATTTTTTATTCATTTTCTAACTCCCTATTAAATTTCACCTCTTGTATAATAGCGACAACATCAATCAAATGCATCTGTTTACTAAGTTTATTTATTTCAAAATTAAATGCATAATTTTGTTGATTTTCTATGGTGTCACTTTCCTTCATTACATCATAATCAGTACCCTGTTTTTTTTTAGTATAAAATTCTGAAAAAATCTCTAAAAATTTTGATGAAATACTCTCTCGTTTAGAAAAGTCTATTTTTCCTCTATATATCCCAATTATACTCAACTTTCCTAATTGTAAATCATTATGAAAATATCCATTTTCAAAATTTTCATCTGATTTATACGGTAATTGAATTAAAAATTCTTCATTTTGATGATTATCTGAAATATAATGTTCAAATTGATAATCTATTGTAAAATCATCTAACATTGTTTCTAACATTTTATTTACATTAATTTCAAAATTTTCATCGCCTTGATTTTTCAGATTAATATCTTTACAAATATTTAGAAACATAACTGTATCATTAATGTTTCTTTGCTCTAATTCAACATCTCTAAAAAGCATTAATTGACCTGATGATAAATTTTTATTACTACTTAATTTTGCTACTTCATATAATTCCCTTAACATGATTGATTTTGTCATCTTTACATCAAAATTTTCATATACACGTTTCTTATAATTATCTTCTTTTTGAAACGAAAATTCTCCAGAAACTAAATTTGTTTTAGAGTCTATTAACGAAGTGGTTTTAAGTAGTTCTTCCGAAATTTGCTCTTTTTCTACTCTTTTCATTATTTTATTATCAAGAAGCATAGCAAGTTCATGTGCCTTTGAGGTATTAATATAGAATAAATTAAATAAATCCTTGGATAAGTAATTATTAGACATTTCTAAAGATAAATTTTCGTTTTCAAAGAAACACAAGAAAAAAACAGTAAAAAGAATAATATGTACAAGTAAATCTAATACTACTGAATAATTTTCTATAAATACTCTTTCAAATCCAGTTATAATTGATAAACAAAAATAACTCACGATAATTGATACAAGATTTACTTTTCTGTTCATTTCTATTTTCAATATCTTACCCACTACAAAACCAACACTTAATCCAAACACAGGAAGTAAAAAATACAGATGACCTTTATTATAGAAAACTAAAATGGTATACACACATAAGTATATAAATAAATATGTACTAGACCACAACAAAACATTTACAATATTTTTATAACTTAAATTACTTTTCATATTTCTACATAAACTCCTTACCTTTTTCTTAATTTTTATCATACGTTATTCTATTGTTACGATTTTTTCACGAATAATCATCTATATACCATTATACCATTCTTTATCACAGTCATATTACTTTAAGACAAATAATTTTTAAAAAGCATTTTCCTCTAAACTTATTAATTATATTTAGTATTAATAAACATCTTTTTTATAATTCTATTCCTATTTCCCGCTTGATATATTAACACTTCTTACTCCGACAGTGTATAGTATTATCAATAAAATTCCTACAAACTTACTTGCACTTGTTATGTTTTAAATACCAATTGTGTATCCATAAATTTTTCTAGACATCATTACTATTAGAGAAAAAATTAGTAAAAAAGCACACACCTAAAAGATTCTACCCTTAAAGCCGTGCGCTCTTATTTATAAATTTGATTTAATTTATTCAACAAATCAAAAATTATCTAATCCAAACTCTTAATAAACCTCTTTTGAGTTTTATCGCATACATATCCGATACTCTCATAAAATTTATGTGCTTCTACACGATAGTCTGCTGAGTTTAGTCTAACAAATGAAACGGAATCATTTTTAGCATTTACTTCTAAATAATGCATTAATTCTTTACCAATTCCTTCACCTTGAAACTCTGGCATAACAGCTAACCCCAAAATGTTCAAACCGGCATAAGAATAAAGACTTTCATATACTTCAGCATGCACAAATCCAACTACTTTCTGTAACTTTTCATCTTCATATACATAAACATAATGATGATTTACATCCTCTGATAGTTTTTGTATTTGTCTCATGACTGTCTCAATAGATACTGAATATCCTAAAGAAATACTACATATTCTTTGTATTGCTTCTGCATCTTCTATTTTTATATTTCTAATCATGCTCTACTCCTCCATAGTCATTTAGAAATAATATCCCCCAACTTATTCCCAAATATTTTGGATATAAATTGAGAGATATTTAAATATTATTTCCTACTCCCACTCAATCGTAGCAGGTGGTTTACTTGTAATGTCATACACCACTC
>NZ_CAURMG010000058.1:0-7073 GCF_963525875.1 uncultured Gemella sp.
AATTGTATATAATATCTTTAATATGTCTTATCGGCTTTAAACTTAAAGCATCGAATAAACTTCCCTTACCAAGAATAGTGTAGCCTATTAATAATCCTATATAAAATATAATAATTATTAAGGCTATATTTCGCAAATATCTTAATAATTTATCACTTAATTTCATAATAAATTCCTACTCATCAATTCTTTGAATATCTGCACCTAGTTTTCTCATTTTTTCTTCAATGTCTACATATCCTCTATCAATATGATAAATATCAATAACCTTTGTAGTTCCTGTAGCCATTAATCCTGCGATAACTAACGCTGCTCCTGAACGTAAATCTGTAGCTCTTACGGTAGTTCCTTCTAAATGAGGTAACCCTTCTATTAGTGAACTTCTTCCTTCTATTCTAATTTTTGCATTCATTCTACGTAGTTCTTCAACATGCATAAATCTATTTTCAAAAACAGTTTCAGTAATTGTGCTTGTACCATCAGCTAATAGTGTCAATACACACATAATAGATTGCATATCCGTTAAAAATCCTGGGTGTGGTAAAGTCTTGACATCTACAGGTCTTAAACTCTCAAGTTTATTACTTACTCGCATCGATGTTTCATCCACAACCTCGATTTCAACTCCCATTTCTCGCATCTTACTCACTAAAGCGACATTATCTTTGTACGGTGCCCCTTTAACTAATACATTTCCTTTAGTTGCAGCTGCTGCAATCATATATGTAGCCGCTTCTACACGGTCAGGCATTACAGTATATTCTGTACCTACTAGTTTCTCAACACCTTCTATAACTAAAACAGAAGTTCCTTTTCCTTCAATCTTAGCTCCCATTTTAATTAAAAAGTTAATCATGTCTTCAATCTCAGGCTCTTGTGCGGCATTAACAATTGTCGTTTTTCCTTTTGCTAAACAACTAGCCATAATAACATTTTGTGTTCCACCTACACTTGGGAAGTCAAAGAAGATTGTTGATCCTTCTAATTCCTTTTCAGCTCGGGCTTCTACGAATCCTGCATCCTGAATAATTGTAGCGCCTAAGGCTTCAAATCCTTTTAAATGTTGATCAATCGGTCTGCTTCCAATAGAGCATCCACCTGGCATTGCTACCTTCGCACTTCCTTCACGAGCTAGCATAGGACCTAAAACTAAAAATGATGCTCTCATTTTACTAACAAATTCAAATGATGCCTCTGTTAATAATGGATTCCTCGCATCCATCTCTAATGTATTTTCATCTGGTCTATAATCAATCTTTACTCCTAGACTTTCGAATAATAATCCTATTGTTTTTATATCTGATAACTTAGGAACATTATAAAATTTACTTGTACCCTCTGTCGCCAATAATCCAGCTGCTAATATCGGTAAAGCAGCATTTTTCGCTCCAGAAACTTGTACTTCTCCTATTAAAGGTGTCCCACCTTTAACAACTATTTTTTCCAAGTTGTTTCCTCCATCTCTATATTTACATTTTATATCACATATAATACTACCACAAATTAAAAAATAAATAAAGTTCGAATAATTATTTTAATATTTAATTTATGAAAATATATTTATTTTATCACTAAATAATATAAAACTAATTCTATTTACATAATTTTATTAATATTAAATAATCTTTGTTTCGTTAATATTTTTTGTTTTTAGCTCTACATTAAAATGTTATTCTACAAAGTAAAATAATTTCGCAAATATAACATCTTAATTATTTTATCATTTTGTAGAATAACACTCTTTTTTTATAATTAATTGTACTTTAAATGAATAATCCTATCATTTACAATTCATCGAAAAATGATAATTGAGCTTTTTCAGGTAGACCTTTTAATGTCCCCATCTCTCTCAAATACTCTACCACAGTTGATGATACACTTCCTCGTTTTGAAAAATCTTCGATTGACAGGAAAGGCTTCTCTTCCCTTGCCTGGACTATTTTATTCGCTACGTTATCACCTAAACCAGGAACAATAGAAAACGGTGGAATTAAAGTATTTCCTTCAATGATATAGTCATGACTTGCTGATTTTTCTAAATCAACTTTTGAAAATGTGAAACCTCGCTCCATCATCTCATTAGCAATTTCATAACTTACAAGAGCATCTTTATCTTTATTCGATAATTCATTTTTATCTGTAGTTTTTATTTCTTTAATTTTTGCTTTTAATGTTTCTGCTCCCTTAACAACCGTAATAATATCAAAATCACTCGCTCTTACTGAGTAATAAGCACAATAATATATAAGTGGTTGATGTACCTTAAACCACGCTATTCTAAGTGCCATAAGTACATAGGCGCATGCATGGGCTTTCGGGAACATATATTTAATTTTTTTACAAGAATCAATGTACCAAGCTGGAACATTATTATCAATCATAGCTTTTTCGAAGTCTTCTGATAAACCTTTACCTTTCCTTACACTTTCCATTATTTTGAAAGATAATCCTTCTTCAAGACCTGCATGAATTAGATATACCATAATGTCATCACGACATCCAATTACATCCTTAAGTTCACAAGTACCATTTTTTATTAATTCTTGTGCATTACCTAACCAAACATCTGTACCATGAGATAACCCTGATATTTGGACTAATTCTGAATATGTAGTCGGCTTCGTGTCATCTAACATCTGAATAACAAAGTTTGTTCCAAATTCAGGTATCCCAAAAGTCCCACTAGCTGAATCCACTTGTTCTCTTGTTACCCCAAGTGCTTCTACAGTTGAAAAAATACCCATTACTTCAGGATCAGATACATCTATTGTTTTAGGATCAATACCAGATAAATCTTGAAGTTTTCTTATCATAGTTGGATCATCGTGTCCAAGTATATCGAACTTTAAGATATTATCGTGAATAGAATGGAAATCGAAGTGAGTTGTTCGCCATGGACTCGTTTCATCATCAGCTGGGAATTGATATGGAGTAAAGTCAAAAATATCCATATCATTAGGGACTACTAGTATTCCTCCTGGGTGTTGACCAGTAGTTCTCTTAGAACCTTCACATCCCGCTGCAATACGTTCAATATCTATACTTCTTTTCTCTATTTCATTTTTCTCATAATAATCTCTTGTGAATGAATAAGCTGTCTTCTCAGCTACCGTCGAAATAGTTCCAGCACGATATACATAATCTTCACCAAAAATTTCTTTTGTGAAGTTGTGAGCTGTTGCTTGATATTCACCAGAGAAGTTTAAATCTATATCGGGTACTTTATCTCCATTAAATCCTAAGAATGTTTCGAAAGGAATATCCTGGCCATCTTTTGTCATTTTCACATCACAATGTGGGCAGTTTTTATTCGGAAGGTCAAACCCCGATGCGTATTCAGCATTTAAGAAGAATTCACTATGTTTACATTTCGGACAAACGTAATGTGGAGCTAGTGGATTAACCTCTGTAATTTCCATCATTGTGGCTACAAGTGATGAACCAACGGATCCCCTCGAACCTACTAGATATCCATCATCAAGTGATTTCTTAACAAGTTTATGAGAAATTAAATAGACTACTGAAAATCCATTACCAATAATAGAGGCTAGTTCTTTTTCTAATCTCTTCTCTACAATCTCTGGTAACTGTTCTCCGTATATTTTATGAGCCATATCATAACTTAAATTTCGAACCTCATCTGCTGCTCCCTCGATATTCGGCGTATACAACTTATCTTTTAGTGGAACAACTAATTCTATCATATCATTGATTTTATGAGTATTATCTATAACTAATTCTTCTCTTAATTGTTCATCTAAATAAGCAAATTCTTTTAACATTTCTTCGGTTGTCAAGAATGTTGCCATTGGTTTTAAATCGCGGGCACCTGGATTACTTTTCACCGTTAGTCTTAATATTTGTCGATAGGCATGTTGATATTCATCTAAATAATAACAATCCCCTGTTGCCACAACAATTTTTTCTTTTTTCTTAGCTAATTGAATTAATTTTTTTAGAATTTTTTCTAATTCCGATATATTTGCTATTCTCTCATTCTTTATAAAACTCTCGTAGTGATTTTTAGGTTGAATTTCAATATAATCATAAAAATCAATTATGTCTTCTACCTTAGTTTCTTTTGAATTTAATAATTCTTCAAATACTTCGTTATCACTATTACCACTACCAATCAATAAATCTTGGCGGTATTGTTCTAATAAACTACGTGGAATAGTTGGTTTGGCTGCATTTAAGTACTTAGTGCAACTATACGAAACCAATCTAAATAAATCTTTAAGGCCTTTTGCATTCTTCACTAAAATTGAGCAAGGAAAAGTTCTTGAACGCTTATGTGCAAGCTCCAAATCAATCTTTTGATCAATCTCATTATGGTATTCAATGCCAAGTTCATAAAGTTGATCTAACATTTTCACAAAAATTTCTGCAGTAGCTTTTGTATCGTAAATCGCTCTGTGGTGTTGAACTAAACGAACTTTGTATAGTTTGGCTAAATTACTAAGACCATGCCTTTTAGCATCTTTATTCTCTGCACGAGAAACGAATAATGTATCGATAGTTGCATTGTTTTTATTTTCTAATCCTAATCGTTCAAAACATGTATCTAAAAAACCAAGGTCAAACTTTGCATTATGGGCTACCAATATGTCATCTTTATCTAACCAATTATAAAAATTAGTCATAACCTCTTTTTCTAAAGGAGCATTTCTAACATCATCATTAGTAATACTAGTAATTTTGGTAATTAATTCTGAAATAGGTCTTTGCGGATTAATATAACTTTCAAAACTATCTATCTCAGCTCCATTTTTCACCTTAACAGCCGCAATTTCTATTAGTCTGTCACGTTCAGCAGAAAGACCAGTAGTTTCAACGTCGAAAACAACATAAGTTGCATCTTTTAATTTAAGATCTTTTGGATTTGTTGTAGCTGTAATACTATCATCCATAATAAAAGCATTAAGTCCATAAATAGGCTTAATATCTTTTCCTTTTGAACTTAAGCAAATTTCTGGATACGCCTGAACTCCATAAGTATCAGTAAACGCAATTGCTTCGTGTCCCCAATCAATAGCGCGAGCTAAATAGTCTTTAGCCGAGGAAATCCCCTCAAGTTGACTCATTTTTGTATGAGTATTTAACTCTATTCTTTTTTTACCACTATAATTATCTTTCTTTTCATCTTTATGAGCAACCTCAATAGACTTAGGCTCAATGATTGTATCTCTTAAATAGGGATCATTACTTACAGCTCCATGAATTTTAAGCCATTGACCTTTCTTTATTCCTTTTACTAAGTCAATTAATTCATTCTTACGTTTATTTTGAAATTTTAAATTAGGATTATTACCAAATAGCCTTAAAATGATAGAATCACTATAATCTGTAAGTTTTAATCGGTATTGACTTGAACCATTTCTGTGTACAATTTCTTCCGTGCCAAAAACTTGTGCCATTATCGTTACATCACCAGAATATCCTACAACATCCTTTATCTCTACTATATCTTCATCACGAATTTCTTGGCCATAGCGACTTCCACCGCCTCCACCAAAGCCATTAAATTTTCTTTCAGGCTCTTTTGGTTTTCGTTCTGCCTCTTTTTTCTCTATTTCTTCTAATTTTACTATTTCCTGAGAAATCTTTTCCTCTTGACTTTCTAATACCGCTTCAACATCTGTTTTAGAGAAATTAGGAACTATATCTTTAATCGTAATACCAAGATTCAAATAACTATTTATAATTTGTTCTTTTCTATCGTTAATAAAATTATTCCAAATAGATGGAGCCATTATCTTCATTGTTAATACACTATTATTAACAGCAATTTCACTAAACAAAATACTTTCTAGTAACACCTGAGATATTTCTGAGAAATTCTCTAGTATTATATATTTCCAAAATTCTTTAATTTGTTCATCAGTTACTTCATTGCTTACTTTTAAGCGATAATTAACGATATAATCTCCTAAAAAACTCTCTCTTATTTTTTGAATAAGTAATGTAAGTTCATCTACTGATGGTAAATTTTCTCCACTAAAATTAAACGTCCATATTTTGTTTTTATTATCTTTTTCTATATTATCTAATGAAAAGTTTATAAACTCCAAATTGGTTAATTGTTCTTCTAATTCTAATGTTTTAACTAATAAAGAAAAATGTTTATTACTCATGCTTCCTCCTATTTTCATCTTTGTATTTGGCAAATTATCCTTTTGACTATACCTTTTCACTACCATCACAAGGTGTTTACTTTATCAATTGTGTACCAAAATAAAATATACTCTATTAAATTATACTAAAAATACCAACCAAAAACAAATTGTTATTTTCTTACAACCATTTATTTTTAGTTGGTATTTATTATTTTAACTTTTTTTATTATTTGTAGAATGCTTCTACTTTAGCTAATACATCAGAAACTTCTGTATCAACTTTTTCTAAAGTTTTTCTTTCTTTAACTTCTACAATTCCTTCTGTAGCTTTTTTACCTACAACAACTTGTAATGGAATACCGATTAAGTCTGCATCGTTGAATTTAACACCCGCACGCTCTGCTCTATCATCATAAAGTACTTCATAGCCTGCAGCAGTTAACTTAGCATATAGTTCTTCACTAAGTTTTACTTGCTCTTCTTTCTTAACATCTACACATACTAAATGAACTTGGTATGGAGCTACTTCTTTAGGCCAAATAATACCTTTATCATCACTATGTTGTTCAATGATAGCTGAAATTACTCGAGTTACCCCAATTCCATAGCATCCCATGTAGAAGTGATTTGCACGTCCATTAGCATCTAGGTACGTAATATCCATAGATTCTGAATATCCTTTTCCTAGTTCGAAGACTTGTCCTACCTCGATACCTTTAGCGAATTTAACAGGTCCTGATAAATCCTCAGCTATATCCCCTTCTTCAATCATACGAAGATCATAGTGAGCTTCTACTTCATAATCTCCTGGATTTACGTTGATATAGTGGAATCCTTTTTTATTAGCTCCACAACTGTGGTTGTACATATATTTAATAGCATTGTCACCAATTACTTTACAGTTTTTAATGCCAAATGGTCCCATGTAACCTACTACTCCACCCATAACTTCTTCAA
>NZ_CAURMG010000059.1:0-6745 GCF_963525875.1 uncultured Gemella sp.
TAAATTTGAAAAATTAATTCCTGAAAAATATTTAGAACAAGCTAAAAAAGAATATGCCGAATTAGAAAAAGAAGTTAGTGATAAAATTAATTATCTTTCTCAAAAGAATAATATAGGTAAAGATAAATTTAGTTATGTTATTACTCCAAATGGTGATGGGATTTCTTACAATGGAAATATAGAGTTGTTAAAAGATATAAATGTGAAAGAAGATACAAAGACAAATAGTTCGAATAGTATAGATAAAGTAGAAAGTAATTCAACAGACAAAAATTCAAGTAATAATACTGCTAGTGATAAGACAGAAACAGCGAATAATACTTCAGGAAATACTTTAGGAAATGACAATCATAGAGAAGAAAAAAATACTGAAGAAAAAGAAATTGGAGCAAAAATTGACTATGTTGCTCAACAATTAAATATAGAGAAAAGTTCTATAAAATTAATCGAGACTGAAGAAGGGAAAGCATTAGTGTATCCACATGGAGATCATAGCCATACTATATTAGTTAAAGATATAGACATATCTAAACCCCTAGCAGATCCACATAATAACTCAGGAGCTGAGACATTGAAAAAATTAGGATTTGATGATGATATTATCCATGATATTCAACATGCTTCTGCGGACACTGATTTTCCTACATATGAATCAAATGTAGAAAAAATGAAAGAGTGGTTAAAAACCGTTAAGTACTTAAATATAGGAGAAAATAGAGATCCTCTGAAGAGAAAGGGTCTAGAACTTATGCCAAATATTGAAGTTCTTGGTATTGGATATACTCCTATTGAGGATATTACACCTGTTTATAAATTTAAAAAATTAAAACAATTATACGTATCAAGAACAGGTATTAAAGATTATTCATTTATAAAAAATATACCAACATTAGAAGGAATTGATTTTTCTGAAAATGGCATTCAGGATATATCATTCTTAAAAGATTATCCAAACTTAAAATTAGTATCTGCAGCAGGAAATAACATTGAAAATATCGACGTATTAAAAAATCTTACTAATTTAGAGTCGTTAAATTTAGATAATAATAAAATTAAAGATATATCAGCTCTAAAAGATTTAAATCATTTAAGAGCAGTTAGTCTTGAAAATAATAACATTACAAAGTTAGATGCATTAAGTAATAAAAATGAATTAGAGCGTTTATTCTTATCTAATAACAGCGGTTTAGAATTAGTAACTCTAAAAAATGATAGTTTAGAGCAATTAACAGTAAATAATACTAATATTAGAGATTTAAGTGTTGTATCCAACTTACCTAAGTTGAAAAAATTAATAGCAAACGATAATAAAATAACAACACTATCCCATTTGAAAAATGCTAAAATTTTAGAAAGTGTAGAAGTTAATAATAATAAAATCGACAGTTTAGATTTTGAGAACAGTACAATTACAAGCCTAGAAATCAAAAATAATAAACTAGAGGATATTAACAATATTTATAAACTATCTGCGCTTGAGAATTTAGATGCTAGTGGTAATAAAATTAGTGAATTTCCAACAAATAAACAAAACAAACTTATAAATTTAATAGTTAGTAACAATGTTATTAGAACAATGGAAAATGTTAATAATCTTACAGCGCTAAAATACTTAACAATGCCAAATAATTATGTAACAACATTAACATTAAAAGAAAAAAATAAAACATTAGAATATTTAGATATAAAACACAATACAGTTGCAAAAGAAGAGTTAGAGATTCCTAGTGGTGGAAATATTCCAAAAGGAATAATGAGTAACTTTGAAAAAGTAGAAAGTGGAGATATAAAAGAGAATTATACTTTAACTGCCGATTATATTACAGAACAGGCAGAAAAACTACAAGAAGAGATATTGAAATTAAAAGATGAGAAAAAATTATCACCAGAAATTGCTGATGAATTAAAACAAAAAGCACGTATTATTTATCTCGATATGTCTTACAGTGTAGATCAAAGTAGAAATAAACAAATTGACTTAGAAAGAAAACTTAATGAAATAAGAAAACAAGTAAAAGATAATCTAGTTACTCCAACTACTGAGGTAGCTAATAAGGAAAATTTAGCTGCTGAACACTCTAATAGTGAAGCAGAGCACGAAACAGAAGCGCATAATCATAATAAAGCAGAGCACGGAACAGAAGCACATAATCATAATGAAGCAGATGAACATGATTTTGTATTTGATGTGAACAATATAGTAAGTGAAGAAGGGGATGGCTATATTGTAAAACATGGAGATCACAATCACTTTGTTAAAAAATCGGATTTATCAGCTAAACAATTGGAAGAAGCAAAAGAATTTTTAGCTAAGAAAGTAGAAACTACAACAACTGTAGATAAAGTAACACTAGATAGTAAGAAGAATTATATTGCTCTATTCTATGGATTAAATGCTAGTGATATTTCAGTTGATAATAATACGTTAGTATTTAATTATAATGGTGTGACTAAACATCTTGCGATTAGTGATATAACTGTTCCATCGATGAGTTCAGACTTGGAAGGGGATTTTGAAAAAGAAATAACAGCTTTAGCAAGCAGTATGAATACAACTGTTGAACATATTCAAGTACAAGATGGACAAATGATAGTAAATCATGGAGATCACAATCACTATTATCCAATCAAGAGTCCAGGATGGAGAACATATAATCAAAATAAAATACCTTATATAGAAATACCTAGAGTAAGTGGTAATATTGATGAAGCTGTTGTTAATAGTAGACTAACAGAATTAGAAAATAAGGCACAAACTGTTTTAGCTAATAATCCAATTAAATTAAGAAAAGTGTTAAATTGGTTAAATAACTTCAGAGATGTTAGTCTAGCGTGGCATGTAACAGGAACAGATGGATATTTACAAGCTCTAGATAAATTTGAAAAAACTCAAATAGATATATAGCTCTATATTAAAAAAGTTAAAAGTAGTGGATTAAGAAGAGGGGATTTTTATTCACTACTTTTAATGTATTAAGCTATTAAAAAATTCCAAGAAGATTTATATAAACCTCTTGGAATTTTATTTTTGTTTAAAATATAATTAATCTCTTTCGATTTTTGTTATTCCACGCATATATGGACGTAGAACTTCTGGAACTGTAATAGAACCATCTTCATTTTGATAGTTTTCAATTATTGCAGCTAAACAGCGTCCAACTGCTAATCCAGAACCATTTAATGTATGGATAAACTCAACTTTTCCAGTGTCTTCACGTTTGAAACGCATATTAGCACGACGAGCTTGGAAATCTGTACAGTTAGAACATGAGCTAATTTCTTTATATGCATTATAACTTGGTAACCAAACTTCAATATCATATGTTTTAGCACTTGAAAATCCAGTGTCTCCAGAACATAAAGTAATTACACGATAAGGTAAGTTCAATTTTTTAAGAATGTTTTCAGCATGCCCTGTCATGATTTCTAATTGTTCATATGAATTTTCAGGTTTAGCGAAACGTACCATTTCTACTTTGTTGAATTGGTGAAGACGAATTAATCCACGAGTATCACGTCCAGCACTTCCAGCTTCTGATCTAAAGCAGATACTGAATGCAGTAACACCTTTTGGCAACATATCTTCAGTTAAAATTTCTCCGTTGTAGTAGTTTGTTAATGGTACTTCAGCAGTAGGGATAAGAGTAAGTCCTTCAGATTCAACTGTATAAACGTCCTCAACAAATTTAGGGAATTGTCCAGTACCAAATAATGCAGTTCTATTAACTAATTGAGGTACCATAAATTCTTCATATCCGTGTTCAACTACGTGAGTATCAATCATAAAGTTGATTAATGCACGTTCAAGAAGAGCACCCGCTTTTTTGTAGAATACAAATCTACTTCCTGAGATTTTTGCAGCACGTTCAAAGTCTGCAATATCTAATTGTTCAACTAAATCCCAATGAGCTTTTGGTTCGAAGTCAAACTCTCTTACTTGTCCGATTCGACGAACTTCTATGTTTTCATCTTCATCTTGCCCGATAGGAGTTTCATCTGAGATAAGGTTAGGGATTCTGATGATTTTTTCGTTAATTTCTTCGGCGATTTGTTTTACTTCAATATCGCGAGCAGTGATTTCATCAGATACGTGTTTCATATCAGCGATTACATCTGAAGCATCTTCACGTTTTCTTTTTAAAATAGCAATTTCTTCACTTTTTTTGTTACGAAGAGCTTTCAAATCTTCAACTTGTACAAGAAGCTCACGACGTTTTTTGTCTAAATCTATAAGTAAATCAACTACGTCAGTTTCTAAGTTTCTAGCTGCCAATTTTTCTTTTACCATCTCAGGGTTTGCTCTAAATAATTTAATATCTAACATATTTATATTCTCCTTTTATGTATATATTAAATTGAATTTGTTTATAAAATAAAAAATCCCCTACGTCAAAGACGTAAGGGACGATTAATTTCTATACCGTGGTTCCACCCAAATTCAATCTAAAAAGATTCTTGAAATTTAATTTGATATTATTAATAGTAGAATTTTAAAATAAACAATAAGTACTTTCAGCATACATACTCTCTCTGGAAATGTTTTTAGATTAAAACATGTCTATAATCAAATTATATATATTTATTTAAAATTAATTTTACTCCATATTGAGCTTTGTTGTCAAGTGTTTTTTAGTAATTATCCTAATTTTCTTCAAGTGTATTGTTTGTTGTTGTTTCTTTTTCTGTGTTGTTTTTATTTGAACTTGTTGTTTCTTCATTGTTAGAAACGTTTTTTTCTGAGTTAAGAGTCGTACTGTTTTCATCGTTTGTTGAAGTTTCTTTAGGTTTAGCATTTGCGATTAGGGCAGCTAGTAATCTATCAATATCATTAATTAGTATTGTTTGTGATTTTTCACCAAGTGTGAAGGTTACAGCCTTACCATAAGGTGTTTCAATTATATTTAAAGAATCAAGTGATAATTTAAAGACACTTGCAAGAAGATTAACTTTAGCATTTTCCTCAGGAGTAAGCTCTGTTTTTTTATTATCTGTCGTATTATTTTCTTCTTTTGGAGTATTTACATCGCTGTTAGATTGATTGTCTGTACTATTATCTTTTTTCTCCACCTTAGGTGTTGTATTTTCAGTTGATTCGGTAGTTTTGTTTGCATATTTTTCAAAGTCTACTTTATCATATTTAGCATTAGAAAATTCGATTGGGAATGCTGGATCATTTGCTTCTTTAGTAAATTGACTAGCTGAGGAGCGTAGAGTTGCACCATCACTATCAATTTCATTAAGTTTATTATATTTTTCACCGAATTCTACTTTTGAACTTTCATTATGTTCAAGAGCATAGTGAAGGGCATTTTTTGCATTAATAAGTCTTGTTACAAGTGTTCTCATTGGCGTTTTAGTAATTAGTGCTTGAGATTCGTAAGAGTCTTTAACAAGTGAAGCGAGCTCTTCGCGTAACTCAGTACTTATTTTGTCACTATCTATATTTTCTAAGAAATACTTGATATAACTCACTGTAGTCGTACCTGTTCGATCTTCGAATTTTTGAAGTTCATCTAACATGTGGCTAACTTTATTAAGTGTATTAGAATCTTTGTTCTCACTAGCTCTATTTAATTCATTAGTTAAGTCTACTTTTGAAAGTCCATATTTTTCAATATCAGTATCCTTGATTCTATTCAATAGTATGTTATATTTTTTAACTAATTCATCATTTTTAGAAGTATCTGCATTTGCTTCTTCTTTGATATATTTTTTATCAAAATTATCTAACATTTCCAAGTATCCATTAGTAGAGTTAGTAGGTAGTTCTTCAATTGTGGCACGTAATTGATCTAGTGCACGATTAACACGATTTGCTTGCTTACTATCTTTGCTATGTTTTTTTAGATTATTGGCTTTAAGCTCTTCAATACGTTTAAACACTGTGTCTTTATCGAAAGCTCCAGCAACATAGTTTCCTGTAATATTAGGAATTCTATTTTTGTAATAGATATCTGCCCCTTTAGTAAGAATTTTAACGTAGTGATCATGGTCTCCGTGAGGAATTACAAATTTATCACCATCACGTTTGATTTTATCTGCAGGTATTCCTGTACGTTTAGATAAAGCAAGTAATTCATTTTCAAAATCTATTTCATCATCACCAGTAACCTCAGGAATATAGAATTTTTCACGAGGAACTAGGTAAGGGTGAATATGTGTTGGATCATATGCATGCGCTGGTTCATTAAAGACAAAAAAGTTTTTTGTTACTTTAACAGCTTCTTTAGGCACACCATAAACTTCAGCAATATAATTAATTTGTTTTTGAATTTCTTCAGTAATAGTAACTTCAGTTTCATCAACATGAATTGCATTTAATAGTACAGTATGACTGTGATCACCATGTGGGTAAGTTAATGCTTGTCCATTTTCAGTGTCTATTAATTTGATAAGTTTAGCATCTATTCCTAGTATTTTAGCTAGGTGATTAATTTTTTTCGTAACTTCTTCAGAATAATGTTCTTCATTGTCTTTAGAAGGTTTGTTAATTTCAGTATTATTAGTTGTAGTTTTATCATTAGCTGATTCGCTTGGAACTTTAACTATATCGTCTAAAAGTGTTGTAGTACCATTATATGTAAGGGCATCACCTTTAGTTGTTGTGATGAATTTGATTGAATCTCTATCGATATTATTTTCTTTTACTAGATAATTTATTTTCTCAGTTACCTTATCTTCTAAGGCTTTATATTCTTTTTTAGCTTGTTCTAAATATTTTTCAGGAATTAATTTTTCAAATTTA
>NZ_CAURMG010000060.1:0-6498 GCF_963525875.1 uncultured Gemella sp.
GATGATCTTATCCATTAACTTTCTCCACTTTAAAGTCTTCAGATTGTTTTTCAAATTCTAAGTATGCTTCGCTTAGTTCTTGAACTAGTTCTACATTGTAATTTCTATCATCTAAATACTTTCTTACTGCTGGTACTCCATCAGCCTCTACATATAACACTTGAGTGTTTTCTCTTACTGGAATTTCCTTTGAATTTTCTTGGTAAAATACTTTAAATACTGCCATTAGTAATCTCCTATCATTTGTTTTAATATATTTAATGTATGATCTATTTCATTTTTTGTTGTATTAATATTTATAAATGAAAATTGTATAATATTTCTTTCTTGTAAATATGAGCTCTTATAGTGGATAAAAATATTATTAATTGCTAATGAAGCTCCTACATTAAGAGAACATATAGTTTTTGGAAGTTCTACTGTAATTATTACAGGAGATACTTCTTTATCTTTAAATTTCATAATTGGAAGGTTTAATTCTTTTAATCCTTCTTTCATATATGAGTATTTTTCTTGTACCTTTTCATATCTTTCATCTGTTTTAAAGGCATCTAAAGCTGTATTTAGCGCCTCCATTAAAATTGATGGTTGAGTAAATGGTATTGAAGTCATTTTATTAGCATAGTGTAAATCTAAGTATAATGGTGTATTTTCTAAAGGAACTAATTCACAATTAGATCCAACTATCGCTAATCCAGCAACAGAACAAAATGCTTTTCCTGATGAACAAGCTACATAGTCAACATCTTTATAACTATATTTTACTGCTCCTACTGCTGATACAGCATCAACTGCAAGAACTACATTATTTCCTTTAACAATCCGAGTTATTTCATCCAAATCGTTTAAGATTCCCACACTTGTTTCATTATGTACTAAATAAACAAAGTCGTAGTTACTAGACTTAAGCTTTTCAGATAAAATATCTAAATCAAAACTTTCTCCAAATTCTACAGAATAACTTTCAATATTAAGTCCATGTCGTTTTGTTTCTTTAACTAATCTACTACCAAATTCACCATTTGTAAGAATTAAACCATTTATAAGATTTCTACCTTTCAATTGCGCCATAATAGCTTCATTAGCTAATGTCGCTGAACCGTGAAGAATCGTTGCTTCTTTAACGCCAAGTATTCTTTCCAATTTTGATAATGTATCTTTAGTTAGACTAACAAATTCACTACTTCTATGCGAGTAAAGTTGTTTAGATAACTTCGCAAGAACATCTTCAGATAAATCTACTGGCCCAGGTAAAAAGTTTACCCTTTGAGCTTGTGACATTCTTTCTAAAACTTTATTACCTGAATCTAATTTTAGGTACATTGGCATATATTCTGCATCTTTTGTACCTACATTTTCATGAAATTTCACAAATCCTAAGTGATTGTATAGTTTTTCTTGTCTTGTAGTTCCCGATATAAACACTATGTCATACGCATTTTGAATTATATAATTAAAAGTTCTTTGAAGTAACTCTGTAAAGACTTTAGTTTTTCTATATTGTTCCTTAATCGAAAGTAATCTGATTTCTACAGGCTTTTTGTAATTTCCTTTGTAATACTTATCAATATCATTTAATTTTAAATCTAGCGAAAAAGGTCTTTGATCCGATAATGCAATCATTCCTATTACGTCATGTTTCTTTTTCGCTATAATATATATATTTTTATCATGAAATTTATCTTTTAGTTTTTTAGTTTCATTCTTTTCATGTTGAGGAATTTCTTCAACGAACGTTTCATAATTCAACTTGAATATTTGATCGTATTCTTCCTCTGTATTTGCTATTTTATATATCATAATTTTTCCCCATAACTTTATTTGGTTAAATTTTCTCTACACTATATCTTACCATAATTACAACTTTTTTTCAAATTAACATGGTTGAAAACTTAGGAAATTGCAAATTTATTAACGAATATTTAACATTAATATTTTTATACGTTTTCAAAAAAAAAAAAAAAAAATTAAGAAGACTCAAAACGATTGAGTCTTCTTTAAAATTCTTATATAATATCAATACTATTAAAGGATACGTTGGTTTTTCAATGCTGTAACGAAGTCTGTTAATTCATAAATTGCTTTTGCTTCAATGATTTTTTTAAGTTTAGCAGCTTTGAATCCTTTAGCCTTTTTACCACCCATAACATCAGCAATACCGTCTTTGTGTCCTAATGAACATACAACACCACGGTTAATGTATTTGAAGTCTCCAACTTGTTTACCACTAATTCTAGCTCCTACATAAGCTCCCATTTGGTTAGCAATTTGAGCAGTTGTTGGATATGGTCTTTCTTGTCCTGTTTCGATGAACGCAGCACAGTCTCCTACGATATAAACATCATCAAGTCCTGGTACTGTTAATTGTTGAGTAGTTACAAGACGTCCACGTTTAGAAAGCTCTGGGAAAGCTTCATCCATAAGTTTGTTACCACGAACTCCAGCAGTCCATACTAATGTAGATGCAAATAATTCTTTTCTCTCACCATCAATTTCAATAGTAAAGCTATCTTTAGTTGCACCTTTTATACCAGCACCTAAGATAATTTCAATTCCGTTATCTTCTAAGTATTTTTTAGCATAGTCACTGTATTCTTTAGTAAACATTGGTAATAAAGTTGGACAAGCATCTAATCCATAAATTTTTACTAATTTTTCATCAATTCCGTATTTAGAACATAATTCTTTTTTACGGTGCACTAACTCACCTAAGAACTCCATTCCTGCTAATCCAGCTCCACCAACGATTACTGAGATGTCCTTAACATCTTTTTCTTCGCTAGTAGCGTATTTTCTGAAGTTATTTTCTAATGTAGCAGCAATTTTTTCTGCAGCATTAACATCAGCGATTGGCATAGCATTCTCAGCCATTCCTTCAATTCCAAATGTTTCTGGTTGGAATCCTAACCCTACTACTAAAACATCATAGTCAAGTTCATGTTTTTTAGTTAATACTAATTTTTTCTCAGTATCAATTTTAATTACTTCATCTTGAATAAATTCAACACCTGGAGATACTACATCTTTAATATCGATACAAATGTCTTCTGCTGAAATATTACCTGCTGAAACCTCGTGTAAGTTTACAGTATCGTAGTGGTAAGAGTTTTTATTCACTAATGTAACTTTTACCTCTCCAGCTTTAGCAGCTTTTTTTAATCCTTTTAATGTTGTTAGTCCTGCATATCCAGCACCTAAAATAACTACGTTTTTCATAGCTTAAAATTCTCCTTTTTCTGTTATTATATAATTTTATCCGCAGCAACAGCCATTTCCACAGCAGCCACCGTCTTCATCATCATAAATTTCAATCATATTTGGATTATGTAGTGTAAACTCGCTTCCAAATTCATCTTGAACATAGTCTATCTCAAGACCTTTTAATAAAAGTTCATCTTCTTCATTAACAAGAACTTTTAATTCTCCGAAGCTAAGCACTTTATCTCCAGCTTCTAATTCATCCTTAATATCAATAGCATAGTGCATTTGAGTACCTTCTAAAGCAATAGAAATTTTTAAATAACTATCACGCTTATCAGCATCAAATAACATTTCTTGGAACTTACCAACTGCTACATCTGTTATTAAGATTAATTGGTTATCTGTATTAGCCATAAAATGTTTCCCTCTTTATTTTTATTTTCTAATTACTATTATAACTTTTTTTAAAACAAATTAATAGTAACTTGCTTGCTTTTTATAAAATTATTTGTGAAAATTTTATGAATAATTTAAATTTAGTTAAATATACAAAACTTTATACTATCAAGAAGTATAACTTAGTATCATATTCGCAATATCCTACCTTTTAAATAGCCATCTAATTATATTTTAACTGTTACATTTGTAGACGTTTAAATAATAAATTTTTAAAACGTTCAACTGAGTGTACTTATTAAATATTAATTATATAATATTTATTTTTAATATTTATATTATATATATTCATTATCTCTTATTTTAATAAAACTATATTTTATTTTAATACTAATATGTAAACCTGAGATCGTTGACAAATATAAGCCTATTTAAAACTTTAAATAATCTTGTTACAAATAATAGCTTTATTGACTTTTTTAGTTCAGAACAGTATAATACTGTATAGAGAGGTGTTGGTATGTTGAATAAAGAGCATTATGAGACTGTAGATAAAATAAAATTTGAATTAGAAAAAATACGCCCCAAACTTATTGAAGATGGAGGCAATATAGAATTTATAAACTATAAAGACGGTATACTTAAGGTTAGATTTTTAGGAGAATGTGCACACTGTGAACTTTCACACATTACCCTAAAATATGCCATTGAAAAAAAGATTAAAGAAAAAATTCCTGAAGTGGAAAAAGTATTAGAAGTAAAGATGAGCATTATTTAAATGCTCATTTTTTTATATTTTCAAAATAATGACCACCCCTGAAAAGGGGTGGTTTTCTCTTCGGGTATAACCCTTTGTTACTAACACGCACCTCAAGGCGCTGGCTTTCACATTCGTTCAAGCCCTATTGTATTTTGACGCTCGCTACCCGTTAAACGGGTTTATTTATTTTTTCTTATTCCCAAATGGATTTGTATATTCTTTTGTTATCAATTTGTCTGTTGCAATGTCATGCGATTCTTGCTCTCTGATATATTTTCTTATTGTACTTTCATTTAATCCTACAGTATTTACATAATATCCTTCTGCTCAAAACTTTCTATTTCCGTACTTATATTTCAAGTTTTCATGCATATCAAATATCATCAGTAAACTTTTCCCTTTCAGATATCCCATAAAACTGGATACACTATACTTCGGTGGTATTGATAACAGCAAATGTATATGATCTGGCATTATATGTCCTTCTATTATTTCTACCCCTTTGTACTTACATAACCTCTGTATTATATTTACTATGTCTCTTTTATATTGATTAAATTCTATTTTTCGTCTATACTTAGGTGTAAATACAATATGGTATTTACACAACCACTTTGTATGCGATAAACTATTATGTTTATTTGCCATAATTAAAATCATCCTTTCTTTATTTTAGAGCTTGAACTACTCTTATTTTATCAAGAAAGGATGATTTTTCAATTGTTTAACTCTTGGCTCTCACCCGCATAGCGGGTAGTTTTTTGTTTCGGAGACTTCGACTCCTCAACTGACTAAAGTCATTAAATAAAAAAAGAGTAGAAATCAATCTACTCTTTTATATGACGTCCCAGAAGGGATTCGAACCCCTGACCGACGGCTTAGAAGGCCGTTGCTCTATCCTGCTGAGCTACTGAGACATATTAAATACTACCTCTCTCTGAAGTACTTTAATAGTATATCAATTTTTTCATATTATGTCAATACTTTTTTAAAAGATAAATATAATATTTTTGTATTGTTAATTCCCTAAGTAAATTTCAATTCAAATAAATAACTACAGTTTAACCTAACGTTATATTTCTTATAATAACATAATTCAATGAGAAAAGTAATAAATTATCTCTTAATTTTAACTAAATAATTCAAAGTTAACTATTTATATCTATAATTCAATCATATATTATATTACTATCTATTTTATTTTCAACTCAATAGAATCAAATGATTAACCTGATAATTAAATCTAGTTTTTATTCTGGTAACAATCTGTTTTTATATTTTTATCAATACATTTTGATTTTAATACAATACTATGAAGGTCATGTACCCCTTTCACTAGTTTTATATAGCAAAAGGGGTTCATACCATTTTCTACCAGCCTAATCTATTTGAAAAGTGCTATCCATTATTAATTTTTTTTCTGTTTTTTCTTGTCACAGCTAATAATCCTCCAAATACAGCTAATCCTAAACCTGTTAATCCTGGACTAGATTCAGTTGTTCCTGTATTTGCTAAACGTTTAGAAATTTTTTCTACTTTAGTTGTTGATACTTTATTACTGCTTTCATCAATATTCGACAACATTGAAGATTGCAGTATCTTATAATTACTTTCTACATTATAATCTCCAATTTCTGATTTAACTTTTTTAAAGATATGTATCACAACTCCTTCTTCATCTACAGATTTTGTCTCAATAAATTCATATCCTGGAATTTCACCATGAGCTAATGCTTCATTTTCTACACCTATTTCAAAAGGTATTTTCACATCGTTTGGTTTTAATATATTACCACTTTCATCTTGCCATTTAGTAACGATAAGCTCAGGAAGTTCTAACATAGTAGGTGCAGTTGCCTCTACAGAATTAATTCTTTCTATACCTTCATTTTTTTCAGATTCAATATCATAATTATTTGTTACTGCTTTTATTTTTAGTATAGCTAATATAGCTGATTTTCTAACTTTTTCTTTAAGAAAATCTTTCTCTTTAACTGTGAATTCATTACTTAACTCTATAGATTTCACCTTAGCTTCTGAAGCTTTATTCACCTCAGCGATAGCATCTGATTTTACGTCTTTTACCGGTGTAGCTGCTTTGCCTGGTAATGTA
This sequence comes from uncultured Gemella sp., assembly GCF_963525875.1. Lineage (GTDB taxonomy): Bacteria > Bacillota > Bacilli > Staphylococcales > Gemellaceae > Gemella. Next base: position 6,471 of record NZ_CAURMG010000060.1, read on the forward strand.
ACACTTGCTGCTGTACTTGCGTCACTGT
>NZ_CAURMG010000061.1:0-5924 GCF_963525875.1 uncultured Gemella sp.
CACAAGAACTTGGTTACTCTCAATCACTATGGCTTGATGGAGTAGAACAAAAATATATTGAAGAAGGTGGAGCAATGAATATCTTCTTCAAAATCGATGGTACATTCGTAACACCTGAATTAAATGGTTCAATCCTTCCAGGTATCACTCGTGCTTCAGTATTAGAACTTCTAAAATCTCTAGGTGAAAAAGTAGAAGAAAGAAAACTTTCTTTAGAAGAAGTTTATGAAGCATATGACAATGGTAAACTTGAAGAAGTGTTCTTATGTGGTACTGCAGCAGTAATCGCTCCTGTTGGAGAATTATTCGATGGTACTAAAAAATTAGAATTAATCACAGATAATAAACCAGGAGAATGGACTCAAAAAATCTACAACCTGCTTACAGGTATCCAATTAGGTAAAGTAGAAGATAAATTCGGATGGGTTGTTAAAGTAGAAGAATAAAATAAAATAAAAGATTCCAAGTATAATGATTTGGAATCTTTTTTACTACTTTACGATAAAACTTAACAATATGATAAAAAGATGGGAGTGACTCAAAAATCGTGATTTCGGAGAAATCGATTTTGTCGAGTCACCCCCGCACGGTTTATTAGATATCTAAAAAGCTTCTATAAAATGAATTTAAATATCAATAAACCACTGCGTCTATGTGTTCTCATATGAACTTTGTTAAATTTTAAAACTTTTGGGTCATCCCCATCTTATATATTTACTAATACTTTTAATGCAAATCTGTATTTATATAACTATTCTAAACTTATTTTTTATAAGCAAATGTGTATAAAGCAGAAACTAAAGTAACAGCTCCTACAAAGTTACCTAAAAATACTGTTCCCATGTTTTGGATAAATTGTAAAACTGAGATATTTGCACCTTCAAACATTGCAGCTGGGATTGCGAACATGTTCGCAACCAAGTGTTGGAATCCAATAGCAACGAATGTCATAATTGGGAACCATACACCGAACATTTTACTACCTACATCTTTAGCAGCGAAGTTTAACCATACTGCCATACCAACTAGCCAGTTACAACCTACAGCTGAGAAGAATACTTGCCAGAATGTTAAGTATACTTTTGATTCACCAGCTGAAATAGTTTTAGCTGCAATAGCACCACCAGTTAAACCAGTTAAATGTCCTAAGAAATAAGCAATAACTAGAGAACCAACAAGGTTAGCAAATGTGATAACAACCATGTTTTTAGCTAACAGTTTAAAGCTAATTTTCTTATTAAACCACGCAACAGTTACAGCCATCATATTACCTGTAACTAATTCTCCACCACCAACTAAAATACAAATAAGTCCGATAGGGAAAACAGACGCTCCAAGTAATGCACCAATTCCACCGAATTCTTTAGGAATTGATCCTGATACACGAAGTAAGGCTAAAAATCCTACTCCGATAAATGCCCCGCCTAAGAAACCTAAACTTAACATATATTTAAGGCCCGCAGTTGCTTTAGCAGTACCTTTTTTTATAGTTAGTTCATAAACTTCTTGAGGCTCTAAAAATGCTTTAGATTCTACAGTGTTTGTCATGATAACACTCTCCTTAAAAATTTATAATAATTACATAGATACCTATTAATTTTATCTACATTAAAGATTATACAATAACAAAGACATTTTTTCAACCCTGTTTTAATACAGATTTCATTAAAATGTATAGAAATTAACAACTTGTTTACCAAGTATTTTCTTTATAATATCAAATAAATTACTATTTAAATTATAGAAGAGTATTTGTTTTATTGAAAACTAATTGTTTTCTATAATTTACTGTAAATATAATTATTAATTATTATTTCTATAGTAAAATTTCCTCAATTTAAAATACATTATAAATCAACCTAAAAAAATTTCTAAAAAAATATATGTATATTTTATAATAATATAAAATCCACCTAATTTTGTAACAATTCAGATAAATATAACACTATTTTCTTTACCACCTAAACGATAACACCTATCAAATAAAGGTAAACTTATACTTATTCATATATATGTTATATATAGAAATTACCACCTAACAAGTTAATTTCATTAATTTATATTGAATAAACGACAATAATCGATAAAAAAATTTAATTAACTTTTGATTCTGAAGAAAATTTTATATAATATTAATTGTTATTATATAATTTTCTTATTATATATCATGATAATGATACTGAATATTATTTAAAGAATTTAGGTTACATCTATTTCTATTCATAATAGTTAATATTCACATTGAAATAGCAATAATATATAATTGTCATTTATCTTAAGAAATATATTCTCATTTCTTTGTTTCCTCCTTTATAACTTATTGCTATTTCGGATTTATTATACAACCATATTTGTATACAAAAAAGCGATTGGACATTCCCAATCGCTTAATTTATTATCTTGCAAGCTTAACCGCTCTAACCTCTCTGATAACATTAACTTTAATATTACCTGGGTATTGCATCGTTTCTTCGATTTTATTTTTGACTTCTTTGGCAATTTTGTAAGTTTTAGTGTCATCTACTTCTTCAGGATTTACGATTACTCGAATCTCACGACCTGCTTGAATAGCAAATGTTTTCTCAACACCTTTGTGTTCATTTGCAATTTCTTCAAGTTTTTGTAGACGTTTAATATAATTTTCTAATGACTCTCTACGAGCTCCTGGACGTGATGCAGAAAGTGCATCCGCTGTGGCAACAATTACAGAAATCGGATGTGTCGGTTCAGTATCCCCATGGTGTGATGCAATTGCATTTACAACTATCGCATTCTCTTTATATTTAAGAGCCAGTGCAACACCAATTTCAACATGTGAACCTTCAATTTCATGATCTAGCGCTTTACCTATATCGTGTAGTAATCCTGCGCGACGTGCTGTCGCAACATCTAAGTCTAACTCAGCTGCGATAAGTCCTGCGATATACGCTACTTCCATAGAGTGTTGTAGTCCATTTTGTCCATAACTAGTTCTATATTTTAACTTACCAACTATTTTTACTAAGTCAGGATGCATATTATGGATTCCAAGGTCAAATGTAGCTTGTTCTCCAGCATCTCTAATGACTTGATCAATATTTTTACGTGCTTTATCAACAGCTTCCTCAATTTTAGAAGGGTGAATACGACCGTCATCAATAAGTGATTTAATCGCTGTTTTAGCAATCTCACGACGTATTGGATCATATCCTGAAAGGATAACTGCTTCTGGAGTATCATCTATAATTAAATCTACCCCTGTTAATGTTTCTAAAGTACGAATATTTCTTCCTTCACGACCGATAATACGACCTTTCATATCATCACTAGGAAGATCAACAACAGATACAGTAGTTTCACTAACTACATCTGTAGCAAAGCGTTGTAATGACTGAACAATAAGTTCTTTTGCACGTTTATCAGCAACACTTTTCGCCTCAAGTTCTTTATTTCTTATATATATTGCCATATCTTTAGCCATATCAGTTTCAACTGCGGCCATAATCTCTTCACGAGCTTGTTCTTCTGTTAAGTTTGCAATTCTTTGCAACTCTGTTTCTTGTTGAAGCTTAAGTTGATTAACCTCAGTACTTTTTTCTTCAAGTAATTGAGATTTTTCTTCCAATTTCATCTCTCTTGAACTTAACAATTCGTCTTTTTTATTTAAAAGTTCTGTTTGACGTTCTAATGAAGATTCTTTTTGAACGATTCTATCTTCTTGTCTTTGAATATCTTGTTTTTTAAATTCTGCTTCTTTATTAGCAATGTTAATTATCTCTTCGGCTTCTTTCTTTGCTATAGTAGTTTCTTTTTCTACTATATATCTAGCCTCTTTTCTCGCTTCTCCAATAATATGATCAGCATCTTGTTTAGATAATTCTAATCTTTTTTGAATAGAATTTTTTGAAATGATATATCCAAATAAAAGTCCAACAAGTAAAGCTGCAACACTGATTATTCCATAAATCATTTTGCAACCTCTTTCTATTTTGAAAAATTTTAATTATGATATCACTACTTTACTAATATTTAAATATCAGTAATTTGTCACATACCATAATTACAATTCTACACTACCTAAAGTAAAAAGTCAATAGTTCACTTAGGGAAAATCATTGTTTAAAGTAATTTTTCTTCTATATATAAATAATTCGTATTTTCATTTTAAATTTCATCATAATTGTTAATAAATACTTCATAATTATATCTTGAATTTTAATCTTCATAGTTGTATTATTTTAATATCCACTTAATTGAAAGTACTATTATTTTTATTATTTAGTTATTTTTTAAAAAAAATTAACAAAACACTTGCAAATACTTATCTAGTATGATATTATATTCAAGTATGTAAAAATACAAAACTTGATTGAGTGGGAGAACGAAAAATCTAAAGACGTTCAAATGACCACATCACGAAAAATATATAGGAGGTTTTATCGTGGCTAAAAAAGTTATAAAAGTTGTTAAATTACAAGTACCAGCAGGTAAAGCTAACCCAGCTCCACCAGTTGGTCCAGCGTTAGGTCAAGCTGGTGTTAATATCATGGGATTCTGTAAAGAATTCAATGCTCGTACACAAGACCAAGCAGGATTAATCATTCCAGTAGTAATCTCAGTATATGAAGACCGTTCATTTACATTCGTTACTAAAACACCACCTGCTCCAGTATTACTTAAAAAAGCTGCTAAAATTGAAAAAGCATCTTCTGTTCCTAACCGTGACAAAGTTGCTACAGTTTCAAAAGCACAAGTTCAAGAAATCGCTGAGCTAAAAATGGAAGATTTAAACGCAGCTTCTGTTGAAGCAGCTATGCGTATGATTGAAGGTACTGCAAGAAGTATGGGTATCTTAGTAGGAGAATAGGAGGATAATTATAATGGCAAAAAAAGGTAAAAAATATCTTGAAGCAGCTAAATTAGTAGATTCTTCTAGTCTATACTCTGTAGTAGAAGCAATCGAATTAGCTAAAAAAACAAGCACAGTAAATTTTGACGCAACTGTAGAAGTTGCATTCCGTTTAGGAGTTGACACTCGTAAAAACGACCAACAAGTTCGTGGAGCAGTAGTTCTTCCTAAAGGAACTGGTAAAACTGCTAAAGTTTTAGTTTTTGCTAAAGGTGATAAAGCAGCAGAAGCTGAAGCAGCAGGAGCTGACTACGTAGGACAAGGTGAATACATCACTAAAATCCAACAAGGTTGGTTTGATTTTGACGTAATCGTAGCTACTCCAGACATGATGGGAGAAGTTGGTAAAATCGGTCGTGTATTAGGACCTAAAGGATTAATGCCAAACCCTAAAACTGGTACTGTAACTATGGACGTTACTAAAGCTGTTAATGAAATCAAAGCTGGTAAAGTTGAATACCGTGCTGAAAAAGCTGGTGTTGTTCACACTCCAATCGGTAAAGTTTCATTCTCAACTGAAGACTTAGTTGAAAACTTCAACGCTGTTCAAGATGCTTTAGCTAAAGCTAAACCAGCTGCTGCTAAAGGAACTTACTTCAAATCTGTAGCTGTAACTACAACTATGGGTCCTGGAGTACGTGTTAACACAGCAGAATTCAAATAAGAATTATTAATACAAAGAAGATTTGGTTATCCAAGTCTTCTTTTTTATCCCCTCTTTTGACTAGATTTTATCGGTTCTTTGTCAAATTCGGTTGATTTTGAAAATTAGGAGAAAGCTATGCTATATTAAGTAGTATAGCTTTTTTTCTATTTTTTCGTTTTAATCTTATTTCTTTCTTTTTAGTGAGAATATCTTGACGCTCTTCTATAGAATATCTAGGTTTCTTCTTAGTCTCTGAAGGTGTAAACAGGCTAAAAACAAGAAGTATTTTAGCTTTAAAATTACTAAAGGTTCTATAACCATAAGAAATACGCTTGATAACTTTAATTTTGTTGTTAATTCCTTCTAAAGGACCGTTAGAAAGCCCATTGT
>NZ_CAURMG010000062.1:0-5513 GCF_963525875.1 uncultured Gemella sp.
TCAAGTGGAAATTTTCTATGAAAATAATAGAATAGTTCTTTATTATCAAAATGTAATTTATACAGTGTTATTAATTAGTGGAAATTATCCAAATACTAATAAACTTATTCCTACTGTATTTGAATGTACATTTGTGGCAAACAGTAGAGAATTTTTCAATGCTGTTGATAGGGTGGCATTAATGAGTAGAGAAGATAAAGATGATATTATAAAATTAGTTGTTACTGATAATTTATTAGAAGTTTCTTCTCAATCTAAAGATTTAGGAAGTGCTGTAGAAGAATTAAAAGTTTCATCTACATTAGAGGAGGAAAAATTTGAAATTTCTGTATCTGGTAAGTACTTAAAAGATGCTGTAGCAGCAGTTGCCGCAGAAGAAATTATTGTTAAATTTTCAGGTGAACTAACAGCATTTATTATTCAACCAAGTGATTATCATAGAGAAATTATTGAGTTAATTCTACCGGTAAGAACTTACTAATAATAAATAGGGGAAGCGGATTAAAATATAAAGATCCGTAAAATCAATTATTAAATTTAAAACGTAATGGTTTATAGATAAGGGGATGACCCAAAAGTACTAAATTTTAAAAAAAGTTTACAAGAAAACTCTTAGACGCAGTGGTTTATTGATATCTAAATTCGCTTTATGAAAGCTCTTTAGATATCTAATAAACTGTGCGGGGGTGACTCGACAAAATCGATTTCTACGAAATCACGATTTTTGAGTCACTCCCAATAAATTTTAGAATATCTATTAACTATACGGGGGTGACTTTTTAAATATGATTTATACAAAATCAGTATATTTGAGTTACTCCCCTTTTTAAGGTTAAATTAGGAGGAACAATGACAAAGAAAAAGAGTAGTATTTTAGTTTTACTAGGTGTTATCTTTTTAGGGCTTATCCTTAGAACACCTATTACTTCAGTAGGGGCAATATTAGGTCCATTAAAATCAATATTAGACATTAACAATACAGTAGCTGGATTTATTACGACAATTCCACTAATTGCTTTTGCGATTTTTAGTCCCATGGTGGCAAAAATTGCAAATAAAGCAGGATTAGAAAAAACATTATTATTAGCTGCAATAATAATAAGTATAGGATTAGGTCTAAGATTTCATATTAACACATATGTATTCTTTATTACGACATTTATAATTGGCGTAGGGATAACAATAGGTAACGTATTATTACCAGGATTAGTTAAAAAATATTATCCTGAAAAATTAGGACTTATGACTGGATTTTATGCTGTTGTTATGAATGTAGGAGCAGCTGTTGCAGCGGGAATAAGTTATCCAATTCTAAGTTCAAGTATCGGTGGAGAAAAATTCTCAACTGCTCTTGCGGTAAATGGTTGGATTATTATAGCTGTAATTAATATTATTATTTATGCTAGAATGTCTAAAAATAGTAATATAAGTGAAGTAAAAGATAATCACGAAAAAGTACATGGTTATTTTAGATATTCAAAAATGTGGACAATTATGTTAAGTATGGGGCTGCAATCAGCACTATTTTATTGCAGTGTTTCTTGGTTTTCAGAAATAATGATTAGTAAAGGTTTCACACCAGAAACAGCAGGACTATTATTATCAATAAGCCAATTTGCACAATTCCCATCAACATTTATCGTACCGATTTTAGCAGATAAACTACATAATAAACTAATTATTCCTGTAATTATTACTATAGGATACTTAGTATCATTAGTAGGAATGTTATATACAAATGGAAATTTCGCAACAATGTTAATCTTTATTATTATCTTCGCCTTAGCTGGAGGAGGATCATTCTCTTATGTAATGTATCTATTCTCAGCTAAATCAAGAAATGAAAGAGAAGCGGCAGATATATCAGGTTTAGCTCAATCTGGAGGATACCTATTAGCTGCAATATTCCCACCATTACTAGGATACATAAGAGATATTTCAGATTGGAATAAAGGATTATATGTGTTAATTTTAACTGCTACGGTATTATTAGTAACACTAGTACACTGTAGTTCAAAAGGAAATATTATTGAAAAATAAAAAATCAAAGTGTACTCAAAAATTAGTACCAAAAAATAGTTAATTTAATTATTTGGATGTCGATCTGTAATGTACAGAAGGCATCCTTTTTTCTATCATATAGAATTATTTAGTTAGTGTATTAGGGGTTAACACATATGAAAATTAATAAACGCAGAGATTTATTGATATCTAAATACGCTTTAGAAAAACTTTTTAGATATCTAATAAATTTTGAGGGGGTGATTCGACAAAGTATTGTTTCTTAAGAAATCATGATTTTTGAGTTACTCCTATATACGATAAAGCACTTTGATTAATTCAGGGAAAATTAATTATAAGGATAAGTGATAAAACATCCAAAATTTTTTTTAAATAATATGAGAAAATGATAACTATAATAATACAAAGAACAAGAACATTGATAAAACAATAGTACAGAGAGCTAAAAAATAAATACAGAAATTAAGAGTTAACTAATACAACTAAAAAAAAATCATAAAAAAAATATAAAAAATATCAGAGATTAAAATAAAACCAAAAAATTATTTTATACAACAAGTATAAGCAAAAAGTAAGACAACAAAAGGAAAACGCTTTAATTAATATTTAAATAATATATCATAAAATGTAAAAAATATATGAAAATTTCTTTAGATTACTAACAAGAAGTTATATTTTTCAAGAATAAAAACACTTTCTTTTTTTACAATAATATGATATAATTCTAAGGGAAATGAGATATTTATACTTTAATAAAGACTTTTATAGTGTTTATCTCATATAAATAAAATAGTAAAAATAATTACTTAAAAATATCTAAAAATATATACATTATATGGAGGTTTTCTTATGAAAGCGAAAAATAGAAAAGTTGTTTTAATAGGAGCAGGAATGGTAGGGATGAGCTTTGCTTATCAATTATATTCAAGCGGACTTTGTGAAGAGTTAGGATTAATCGACTTCTTTGCTGAAAAAGCTGAAGGAGAAGCAATGGACCTTAACCACGGTGGAGCTTTAGTACCACCTATTAAAGTAACTTCAGGTGGATACGAGCAATGTGCTGATGCAGACGTAATCGTAATCGCTGGAGGTCTTCCACAAAAACCAGGTGAAACTCGTCTTGACCTAGTTGATAAAAACATTAAAGTTGTTAAAGATATGTCAGAACAAATCGTTGCTTCTGGATTTGATGGAGTTATCGTTATCGCATCTAACCCAGTAGACGTATTAACTAACGCTTTACAAAAATTCACTGGATTCCCAAGAAACAGAATCGTTGGATCAGGAACTACTCTTGACTCTTCAAGATTCCGTTACATCTTAGGAGATAAATTAGGATTAGCACCAAGCAGTGTTCGTGGATATATCATTGGGGAACACGGAGATACTCAACTTGCTGCATGGAGTAACGTAAATGTTTACGGAAAACAATTTGATAAATTCTTAGAAACATCTAAATATACTAAAGAAGATTTCGCTGATGTAGAAGAAAAAGTTATGCGTGCTGCTTACGAAGTAATTAACCGTAAACGTGCTACTTACTACGCAATCGGACTTGCATTATTCACAATCGTTAAAGCAATCTTACGTGATGAAAATGTAGAATTAGCTGTAAGTGGATATTGTGAAGGTCACTACGGAATTGATGGATTATACATCGGTACTCCAGCTATCGTAGGACGTGAAGGTGTTCGTGAAGTTGTTGAATTACAATTAACTGAAGAAGAAACAGCTAAAATGCAACACTCTGCTAAAGTATTAAAAGAAACTTTAGAAAAAGCTTACGCATCTTTAGAAGCATAATTAAATAAGAAAAATTATAGAAGAATTATATTTAAACCTTAAATTTGAGGAAGAATTTAATTCTTCTTTTTTTTACAAAATTTAAAGTGGTTAAATGTTATATTTATAATAAAGTAAACGTTTTTTGAAAATATAAAAATATAAACAAATTTGTTTTCAACTACTGGACTTATAGTAAAAAATTTGGTACAATATATTAGGATGAAAAGGTTTTTAAAAGTTATCAAATAAATTTAAAGTAAAAAGTAGAGGAGAAAGACTATGACAATAACGATATATGACGTAGCTAAAGAAGCAAAAGTATCGATGGCAACTGTATCTAGGGTTGTTAATAACAATCCTAATGTAAAAGAAGATACGAGACTTCGTGTCCAAGAGGTTATAAAAAAATTAAGATATACGCCTAACGCTGTTGCCAGAGGACTTGCTAGTAAAAAAACAACAACTATAGGTATAGTATTACCAGATATAGCAGATTTATCTTCTGCAGAAATAGTAAGTGGTATAGAATCGGTAGCTAATATGTATAAATACAACATTATATTAGCAAACTCATGTGATGATCAAGAAATTGAAAAAAACATATTCGCATCATTTGTAAGTAAACAGGTGGATGGTATTATTTATTTAGGTCATTCACTATCGGATAGTTCAAAAAATTACTTACAAGACATTCAAATACCAGTGGTATTAGCAGGAAATTTAGGAATAGATTCTGATTTTTATTCAGTAAATATTGATTATGAAAAAGCTGCATATGATGTTACTAAAGAATTTTTAGCGAAAGGAACTAAAAATATTTCTTTAGTTATAGATAAATATGAGAGTCAAAAAACTCAAAGAATAATTAAAGGATATAAAGATGCCTTAGCTTCTGAAAAAGTAGATTTTAAATCTCAAAATATTATAGATGGCTATAGAACATATAAAGAAAGCAGCAAATTATACAAAACTCTAAGTAATATAGATACACAAGCAGTTATTACAATGTTTGATGAAGTTGCCTTAGCTACAATGCAACAAGCCTTAGACTTAGGACTAAGTATACCTGCTGATTTAGAAATTATTTCATTAGAAAATACAAAATTAATAAATATGACAAGACCAAAAATTTCATCTGTATTCCAACCAATATTCGATATTGGGGCAGTTTCAATGCGTGTATTAACAAAAATAATAGATATCGAAAAAGCAAAACGTAAAGGTGAAGAAATCGACGAAGAAGAACTATCAGAGTTAAACACTCAAACAAATGAAATGAATCTTCCATATAGAATAGTTCACAGACAAACAACAAAATAATAACATAATATAGTAGAAAAAGTTTAGAATAAAGAAAAAAGAATATTTCTAAACTTTTTTTTTATTTTCTATTGACATTATGTAAAAGTGATGATAAAATTGTAAAAGTCTTCTGATAGAGAAGGCGAACAATAAAGCATTTTTTTAAAATAAATGTTAAGAAATTTATAAAAAAAACTCTTGACAAAAAATATTATAAATGATAAACTTAAAAAGTCTTAAAGAAGTAATACAAACTTCTGAAAAGAAATAAAAAAAGATAAAAAAAGTTGTTGACAAAAACAACTGCTTATGATAGAATAGATTAAGTGTTGAGGAAACACTTAAGATTAAAATTTAATAATGCGGGTGTAGTTTAGTGGTAAAACCTCAGTCTTCCAAACTGA
>NZ_CAURMG010000063.1:0-5375 GCF_963525875.1 uncultured Gemella sp.
ATTACACCCATTTGTGAAAGTGGTTCACCTAATTTTGTTACTGCTTCAGAAAGTTCTTTAGTATTTTCTTTAGTTAAGTCAGTATATAGTTTATAATGTTTGTCATCAGTTTTATATTTATCTAATAGTTTATTAATTGTAGCAAATTTTTCAACTAAATCACTAGCTAATTTGCTATCTTTTTTCTCGATTAAAGGTTTAAAGATTTTGAAGATTTCTTCAGCACCCTCGATATTAGCTTTAAAGTCGTAAAGGTCAGTGTGAGAGTAGATTTCCTCTTCACCTGTGATTTTTTGTGTTGCAACTTCGTTAAGAAGGTCTACAGCTCCAGTGATCATAAGGTCTGGAGTAACTTCAACAGTAGCAACTTTAGCTTTTAATTCTTTAATATCTTTCACTAGTTGGTCTGCGTATTCTTCAGTACCTTTAGTAGTATTATTTTCCCACATAATCTTTTCTATTCTGTGGAATCCTCGCCATCCTTCTTCTGTTTTATTTTCTTCTAAGTAATCAGCAAGACGGAAGTCGATGTTTACGTCTAGTTCTCCAAAACTTTCAGCAATTGGCTCTGAACGTTCATATGCCATACGAATAACTGGGTATTGTTTTTTAGCTTCTTCAAGATTCCCGGCTTTAATAGTTTCAGCAAATTTTTCAGTGTCTTTAAGTAGTGTGTCTACCTGATTTTCAACAAATTTTTTGTACAGTTCAGTTGCCTGTTTAAGTTGTTCTTTTGTTCCTTTAGAAGTGTCTACTTGAGAAGATTTTGTCTCTTCTTTTTTATCAGTTTTAGCAGAACATCCGCTAATTACGATAGTTCCAGCCATTAATGCTAAAAATAATTTATTTTTCTTCATTATTAGTTATACTCTCTTTCAATTTTTATCTACTATAAATTATAATCATTATCAGTTAGAAAGTAAAGTGATAAGAAACAAATTTTTTAAAAAAGAAAAGTTTTAGTCAATTATTAAAAAAATTAATGATTTATTAAGTAGATTTTCTAGTGAAATAATCAAGAACTTGGTGTATACTATAGGTATAAATGTTTAAATAAAAATGATAAAGTAGGAGGAAAAATATGAGAAAGGGTATTGCTATATTTTCGAGTATTATCGTTGCTGTACTAATTTGCGCCACGGCTTATTATTTTATGTTTGGTGGTGGAAAGGATAACAAAGTAAAAGAGGAATATCAAAAATACGTTGATATGATTAATATTAATCACGATTTTGAAAGTGGATCTAAAGGTTTAGATACATTAACAACAGATGTTGCACAAAAAGTAATTCCAACTATTAAAACAGATATAAAAGTTGCAAAGGAAATCAGAAATACAGCTATTAGTCTTGAAGATAAAAAAATAAATGATGCTAAGGAAAGTATAGAAAAAGCTAAAAAACTGGATACTAACTCTAATTTTTCACCGGCAATTAATTGGTTAAGCTCTGATATTGATAATTATAAAAGAGCAGAAGATGAAATAAATAATCTTAAAACTGATTCTAATTTCAATAAGAATCTTTCTCAAGTATTAGAAAAATATAAATTTAATAATAGTAGTTTGAAACAATTACTAAATGATGCGGGAAGTAAGATTTTAGAGAAGGCTGAAGAAGTAGCGAAAAAAGAAAAAGAACTTGCTGAAAAAAGAGAACAAGAACGCAAAAAGAAAAGATCAGATGTTGATTTAGGTGGACCTAATCCTGCTTTATTAAATGATAGCAATTCATTACCAGCAGACGCAAAAGGTATAGGTGGTGCAATGGATGAAGAAGGAGCAAGGAAAATGAGTTCTGAGCTTGTTAATAGATATAAAGGATATCTTCTTAAAAAGTATGACGGAGAATCAATAGAATGGTCTACAAATGGTAAGAGCTTTAAAATTATTAAAGAAGATGGAAGTAAGCTTACTTTTACTACTCAAGCTCAGCTTTATAAAAAAGTTGGAAACAGATTGGTTTCTGGAGTGAATCTTAATAGTGAAGAAGGTTCTGAATTCTTATATAGAACGTAGAAATTAAATATCTCTAATAAAAGGAGAATTAAGGTTAGACAAAACCGTCTAACCTTGATTCTTCTTTTATATTTCTACTATATCTATATCTGCTCGTGTTTTATAAATAACGTCTTTACGTTCAATAAGAATAGTAGCTTTTTCTAATAGTTCTTTGTTTTCTTTAATTTTACTTAGTAATTCACGGCTTGGATTCATGGCAACAGGATTTCCTACACGTCTTAACATGTTATAGTCCCCATTTGTGTCACCATAGGCGTATGATTCATTGAGGTCGATATTATATTCTTCTACTAATTTATCAATCATTTTATTTTTACTATCTGCATCCCACATAGGAATTACTTCCCCTGTAAATTTTTCGTCTTTCATAATGTATTTACTACCAATAGCTAGAAATGCATGATGTTTTTTTCCCATTGCTTCAACTAAATAATCGGGACTTCCTGATATGAAAATAATTAAGTGACCATTTTTTTTATGTTGTTCTATGATATTTCTTGTAAATTTATATACACGATCTGCTTTTAGTTTCATTACTTGTTCAGTTGCAAAATCAATATATTTTTTATGAAGTCCTGTTATTGCATTAACATAGGCTTCAGAAACGCCAAATAGGTAGTTATCGTAGTCTTCAAATCTTTTATCCCAGTTGATATAGCTATCTTTAACTCCGTTTAACCAATATTTTTCATCTACAACTTCGTATTTTATTAATTTTTTAAAATGCTCTGTCATTAAAGAATCCCTATAGAGAGTTCCATCAATATCAAAAAACGCAGCTATCTTTTTATCTTTCATATTTTATCCTCCTGATTTTAAAATAATTATAATTATTTATAACTAAAGGCGAGAATAACTCGCCTTTAAAGTTTTAGAATTTAGTTGTATCAACAGAATCGATATATTTTTTTAGTTCTGGTACAATATTAGAAATAGTTCCATCTTTGAATGGATTTTCTAAGTTAGCTTCTTTTACTAATTCTAAGAAGGGTTTAGTTCCTCCTAATCTACATAAATGTAGGTATTCTTTCCATGCTTTTTCTCTATTTTCATTGGCTTTTTTCCAGAATTGGAACGCACAAACTTGAGCTAAAGTATAGTCAATGTAGTAGAATGGTGAACCGAATAAATGACCTTGTCTGTAGAAGAATAATCCTTCATCAAGTTCAGGAATATCTTCGTAATAACGAGATGGTAAGTATTTTCTCTCGATTTCTAACCATTTCATTCTACGCTCTTTTGGAGTTAGTTCTGGATTCTCATATACTTCGTGTTGGAATTCATCTACAGTAACACCGTATGGTAAGAATTTAATTGCTGTTGCCATGTGATAGTATTTGAATTTTTCAGTTTCTTCTTTAAAGAATAGGTTCATCCAAGGCCATGTTAAGAATTCCATGCTCATTGAGTGAATTTCGCAAGCTTCGTATGTTGGCCAAACATAATCTGGCATGTGATGTCTACTTTCAAAGACTTGGAAAGCATGTCCAGCTTCGTGAGTTAACACAGTAACATCATGAGGTGTCTGATTGAAGTTAGCGAAAATAAATGGTGCTTTGTAGTTTGGAATAAATGTACAGTAACCACCACCAGCTTTTCCTGGTTTTGTATCTAAATCTAGTAAATTATTTTCAGTCATAAATGTAAAGAATTCATTAGTTTCTGGTGATAATTCTCTATACATTGTTTTAGCATAGTCAACAAGTGTTGGACGATCTCCTTTTGGAGTAGGGTTACCTGATTTGAATGTTACACCTTCATCGTGGAATGAAAGTTTTTCAAGCCCTAGACGATTAGCTTGTGCTTTTTTAAGCTCTTCAACTACAGGTACGATTTCTTCAAAAATTTGTTTTCTGTAGTTTGCTACGTCTTTTGCATTATAATCAGTTCTACGCAAACGTAGGTAAGCAACTTCTACGAAGTTTTTAAAACCAAGTTTTTTTGCAATACGTGTACGTACTTTAATCATACGATCATAGATACTATCGTATTGTTCTAAGTTTTCTTTGAAGAATTTAGCTACGGCTTTACTTGCTAAATAACGAGTTTCACGATTAGCGTCTTGAGTATACTTAGCCATACCGCTTAAGTTGTGTTCTCCTCCATCAAATGGTATTTTAGCACTTGAAGTCAATTTAGTGTATTCTGAAGAAAGCTTGTTTTCTTCTTTTAAATCATCGATGATTTCATCACTAAATACTTTTAGAGAAGTTTCTATCAGATTGAAGTAATGTTCTCCAATTTCTTTTTTTAGATCTTCTTTAAATTTTGAATTGAACATTGCTTCATCAAATTTGCTGTAAAGAGAATCTAATTCAGGACCGAATTCATCCCAGAATTCTTGTTCAGCTTCATAAAATTGATCTGTAGTATCAATTGTTACACGAATTTCTGCTAGTTGTGCCATTGTACTTACATCATTACGAAGTTTATTATATTCATTGAAAACTGATAAAGTTTCTTTAACGTTACTTGCTGAAGTTAATTTTTCTCTTAATGTTTCTAATTGCTCTTTTATTTGATTTGTATTTGGTCTTGTATATTGGTAATTTTCAAAAGTCATATTAACCTCCTAGAAATTTTTATTCTAAATACTATCATAACATGAAATTAATAAAAACACAAAAATAAATTTCAGAAAATTTAAAAACAAAAATAGAAAATTACAGTGATATTTCGTGTAAAATAATACTACAAAAAAATTGTCGGATAGGAAACTTAGACCTTTGACATTCTGTGATATTTATGAAATAATTAAGTATATATTTAGATGCAAAAAATTTATTAGAAATAAAGGAGAAAAGAATTGATTACAACTAAAGATATTATTATAGATCCACATGTGACACTTAGAGCACGTGCAGAAGAAGTAAAAAGTCCAATCTCAGAAGAAGACAAAGAAATTTTACGTGGATTATTAGAATATGTTATTGCTTCACAGGATGATGAAAAGGCGGCAAAATTAGGATTAAAACCAGGAATAGGGTTAGCTGCACCACAAATAAACGTTTCAAAAAGAATGATTGCTGTGCACATTCCAGATGAAGAGTTTCCAGAAGATACAGTGTCTTATGCACTATATAATCCGAAAATTATCTCAAACTCAGCTGCAAAATGTTACTTGGCAGGTGGAGAGGGATGTCTATCTGTAGATAAAGAAATAAAAGGATATGTTCCTCGTTATTCAAAAATTAAAGTAGTAGGTTATAATGAAAATGATGAAAAAGTTACTTTAACTTTAACAGATTTACCGGCAATTTGTTTCCAACATGAGATTGATCACTTAAATGGAGTTATGTTCTACGATCATATTAATAAAGAAAATCCATTTGATGTACCAGCTGAATACGAAAAA
>NZ_CAURMG010000064.1:0-5153 GCF_963525875.1 uncultured Gemella sp.
GAAAAGATTCAGGTATAAAATCTCTTCAAGATGTTAAAGGTAAAAAAGTAGCATTCGTAGATCCATCATCTTCATCAGGGTATATTTATCCAGGTGCTATGTTAGTTGAAGCTGGTCTTAATTTAGATAAAGATATTAGTTATCAATTTAGTGGTGGACATGATAAGAGTTTACAATTACTTCTTAACAAAGATGTTGATGTAATTGCGACATTCGATGGAGTGGAAGATAGATATGCTAAAGATTTCCCACAGGCAAAAACTGATATTCAAAAATTAGCAACTAGTGATATGATTCCTGGTATTATGGTTACAACTTCTAGCAAAATGGATAAAGAGTTACAGGATAAATTAGAAAAAGCTCTTCGTGATATAGAGAAAGATCCGAAAATGAAGGAACTATTCACTAAGATGTTTAGTATTACTGGATTTAGCGATGTAGATCAAGACGCATATAAAAAAGTAGAAGCAACAGCGAAAGTTATGAATGTTGACTTAGATAAAGTAAAATAATAATAAAAAACTTGGTACAAATTGTGCCAGGTTTTTTTGTTGGGTGAAACTCTATTATTATATAAAATACTTGAGATTTTTTACGTTTAATTTTATAATAAAATAATCAATCAGGAGTGTGAATGTAATGTACGCATATATTAAAGGAAAAATCTCGGAAATAAATCCGACTAATATTGTTGTCGATAATAATGGTATAGGTTATGAAGTGGTAGTAGCAAATCCATATGAATACCATTTAAATGATGATAGAACAGTTTATATAAGTCAACAAGTGAGAGAAGATTCTAATGTTCTTTATGGATTTTCTAATAAGGAACAGAAGAAAGTATTTCTATTGTTATTGAAAGTAAAAGGTGTAGGACCGAAAAGTGCATTAGCAATATTAGCAGGTGGAACAAGTGAGGAAATAATAAGCGCAATTGAGAATCAAGATGCTGTTTATTTAACTAAGTTTCCTGGAATTGGTAAAAAATCAGCTCAGCAGATTATTCTTGACTTACAAGGTAAGGTTGATTTTAGTATGGCAGATATTAGCAGTGCTCCAACTGCAATTAATAATTATCTTAGTGACGCAATGCTTGCGTTAGAAGCACTTGGGTATAGTAAAAAGGAACTTACGAAAATTGAGAAGAAATTATCAGCGTTTGATTTTTCGGGTGTTGATGAGTATGTAAAACAAGGATTAAAATTATTAATGAATGCATAAATTGTGAAAGGAGGAAATTATGGAAGATAGAATGGTATCTGCAAGTCAAAATTTTGGAGAAGAGCGTGAGGAACAGTCTTTAAGACCGAAGTTTTTAAGCCAGTATATAGGTCAAGAACAAATAAAAAGTAATTTAAAAATTTTTATAGAAGCTGCAAAACTTCGAGGTGAAGTATTGGATCATTGTTTGTTATATGGACCTCCAGGTTTAGGGAAGACGACTCTTGCTACTATTATAGCTAATGAGATGGAAGTTGGTATTAAATATACATCAGGACCAGCTATAGAAAAATCAGGGGATTTAGCAGCGATTTTGACTAGTCTTGAACCTGGAGATGTTCTATTTATTGACGAAATACATAGAATTAGTAGATCGATTGAAGAGATTCTTTATTCTGCGATGGAAGATTTTTATCTTGATATTGTAATTGGTAAGGGTGAGGAGTCGCGTAGTATTAGAATTGAGTTGCCACCATTTACTCTGGTGGGTGCTACTACTAGAGCTGGAGCATTAACAGCACCACTTCGAGATAGATTTGGTGTACATTGTCGTTTGGAATTTTATACTATTAGTGAACTTCAAAATATAATAGAAAGAACTTCTGATATTTTTGAATGTGAAATTGATGAAGATAGTTCGTATGAGATTGCTATGAGATCTCGTGGAACACCGCGTATTGCTAATAGACTATTAAAACGTGTTAGGGACTTTGCACAAGTGAAAAATGACGGTGTAATAGCAAAAAGTTTGGCAGTAGAGTCTTTAGATTTGTTACAAGTGGATGCTAAAGGTCTGGATAATATTGATTATAAAATATTAGAGTGTTTAATAAAACGTTATGATGGGCGTGCTGTTGGTTTGGAAACAATAGCTGTCACAATTGGAGAAGAAAGTATAACGATAGAGGATGTTTATGAACCGTATTTAGTTAAAGAAGGTTTTATAGAACGTACTCCAAGAGGTCGTCGTGCAACACCTAAGGCGTATCAACATTTAGGGATTAGCTATAAAGGTGAATAAAAGATAACATAGGTTTCATTGAATTTGAAATATTAAAATTTCATTTTTAGAAACCTATTTTTATAAGGTTTTAAAGGTGTTATTGATAATATTTTTTAATTAGAAATGATATTAATTGTAAATTAAATTAAACTATATTAAACTTATGTAGTAAAATATAAGAAATTTTAGAAGGATTAAATTTATATGATTGACAGTAAACAATTTATAAATACTAGACATAAAAATCAAAAGATTAATTATGATAATGTCTTGAAAGAACTTATAAAAGAGTGGGAAAAAAATAATTTCCGACCAAAGATTCTTATTCATTCTTGTTGTGCACCATGTAGCACGTATGTTTTAGAATATTTGTCTGAAATTAGCGATATAACAATTTTCTTTTCAAACTCAAATATACACCCTAAAGAAGAATATATAAAACGTATGTTGGTGCAAAAGGATTTTGTAGAAGAATTCAATAAAAGAAACGATAAAAAAATAAAATTCCTAGCTGATGAATATTCTCCGAGTAAGTTTATTAGTGCTGTAAAAGGGCATGAAGAAGATAGAGAAGGTGGAGATAGATGTCATATTTGTTATGAAATGCGTTTAGATTCTTCTGCTCAAAAAGCTGAAGAACTGGGGTATGACTACTTTGCTTCTGCATTAACACTTAGTCCTAAAAAGAATGCGATTGTTATTAATGAGGCAGGATATGTGCTACAAGAACAAGTTTCAATATACTATTTACCTTCAGATTTTAAGAAGAATAATGGTTATAAAAGATCTGTAGAAATGTGCAATGACTATAATATTTATAGACAATGTTATTGTGGTTGTGTATTTGCCGCAAAAGATCAAGGAATAGATTTTAAAGAAGTTAACAAGAATGCTCGTGAATTTAATAGGAATCATGAAGATTATGAAAAATTTAAATCTATTATTAAACTTGGCGGAGAATTAGTGTAAATTATCTATAACAGTGGTTTACGATATAATAATAAAAACATAATAATTTTAAATATAAAGTATTAAAATAGGGTATAAAAAATGGGAAAGAGCCCAAAAGTCCTTAAATTTAACAAAGTTCATATGATAATTCATAGTCAAAGTGGTTTATTGATACCTAAATTAGCTTTATAATAGCTTTTTAAATATCTAATGAACCACTGAGGAAAGTGACTCGACAAAATCAATTACTTCAAAATTGCGATTTTTGAGTCACTCTTTTTTTGTAATAAAGTAAATTAGTGTTATTAATGTTGAAAATATATTTTCAACATTTTTTCAAAACAATTGTATTAAGATGTTATTGATGAATAAGAAACGGCTTTCTTTGTTATAGAATAAGACGATATAAGAGAGTTAAATTAGTACAAATTACTTGTAAATATTGCTTTCATGTGTTATTATTTGAATGTAAATATTTTTTTAAATAAAAGGAGACAACACTATGTTACAAAAAGAATTTAAAGTTATCGACGAAACAGGAATCCACGCTAGACCAGCTACTTTATTAGTACAAGCTGCTTCTAAATTCCAATCAAATATTGAATTAGAATTCAATGGACGTAAAGTAAACTTAAAATCAATCATGGGTGTAATGAGCCTTGGAGTTGGTAAAGATGCTGATATCGTAATCTATGCTGACGGAGCTGATGAAGCTGAAGCATTAGCGGCTTTAGAAGAAACAATGAAGAAAGAAGGATTAGCATAAAATGTTACAACTAAAAGGTATTGCAGCCTCTCAAGGGATATCTTTTGCTAAAGCCTATATTTTTGTTGAACCAAATTTAACAGTTAAAGAAGTTAAAGTTCAAGATATAGATGCTGAGGTTAAGCGTTTTGAAGATGCGATTGAAGTATCTAAAAAAGAATTAACAATTATTAAAGATAAAGCTTTAGAAAACTTAGGTGCGGATAAAGCAGCTATTTTTGAAGCTCACTTATTAATCTTAGAAGACCCAGAATTTATGGGAACTGTAAAAACTGATATTCAATCAAAAGAAATTAATGCTGAATATGCATTGAAAGAAACTTCAGATATGTTTGTTTCTATGTTTGAATCTATGGATAATGATTACATGAAAGAACGTGCTGCTGATATTCGTGACGTTTCTAAACGTATTTTAGCTCACCTTTTAGGTGTCGATCTACCAAATCCAAGTTTAATTGATGAAGAAGTAATCATCATTGCTGAAGATTTAACTCCATCGGATACTGCGCAACTTAACAAACAATTTGTAAAAGGTTTTGCAACAAACATTGGTGGACGCACATCTCACTCAGCTATTATGGCTAGATCATTAGAAATTCCTGCAGTAGTAGGAACTAGTACAATCACTGAAGAAGTTAAGAATGGAGATATTTTAATTCTTGACGGATTAGATGGTGTTGTTTACGTAAATCCTGATGAAGCTACTACAGCTGAATTAAAAGAAAAATACGCTAAGTTTGAAGCGCAAAAAGCAGAATGGGCAAAATTAGTTACAGAAAAATCTATAACTCAAGATGGACACGAAGTAATTTTAGCAGCTAACATTGGTACACCTGCTGATTTAGAAGGTGTTAACAATAATGGTGGAGAAGCTGTCGGATTATATCGTACAGAATTCCTATATATGGGACGTGATCAATTGCCAACTGAAGAAGAACAATTCGAAGCTTATAAAGCTGTTTTAGAAGGAATGGGAGATAAACCTGTTGTAGTTCGTACTTTAGATATTGGTGGAGATAAAGAATTACCATACTTAGATTTACCGAAAGAAATGAATCCATTCTTAGGTTTCAGAGCTATTCGTCTTTGCTTAGAAGAAAAAGATTTATTTAGAACACAATTAAGAGCATTACTACGTGCTTCAGTTTACGGTAAACTTTGTGTAATGTTCCCAATGATCGCTACAGTTCAAGAATTTAGAGCTGCTAAAGC
>NZ_CAURMG010000065.1:0-5030 GCF_963525875.1 uncultured Gemella sp.
AAGATGGAATGTTCCCTCCGGCTTTGAAGAATTCGTCCGTGCTTTCACCTGCTTTCTTAGTGAAATACACACCTATTGCTAGCATAGCTAGTAGATAAATTACTAAAACTATACTATTTAACGTACCAAATCCTATTTTGTCCATGGTACTCCCCTCCTACTTATTAATTTTTTATAATGTGGCTTTTAGTCGAATCGACTATTTTTCCTTCACTTTCCTTATTTGTATTAAAGATTATAATCTTTAACTAATTTTTCTACTTCTGGTAATTTTTCAGGATCAAAAACTTTCATAGGTTTTTTACAATATCCTGCATCTATACCTTTTACTTTTAAGATTTCTTTTAATGTTTGGTATAAACCAAGTTCTAATACTTTTTCAATTACATCATTTGCTTTGTGTTGAAGTTCGTAAGCTTCTTCTACTTTACCTTCTTTAGCAAGTTCAAAGATTTTTTTGCTTGTTTTACCATTAACGTTATATGTAGAACCGATAGCTCCATCTACTCCAGATATAGCAGCTTGAACTAACATTTCATCAAATCCAGACCAAATTAATTTGTCTGGGAATCTTCTTCTGAATCTTTCTAATTGATAGAAGTCTGCCGCAGTGTATTTAACACCGATAACTTTTTCATTATCTAGTAATTCAGAGAATTGTTCTAAGCTGATTTTCACCCCAGTTAATGTTGGAATGTAGTAAAGAATCATGCTATTATCAGTTGCATTGATAATTGTTTCATAGTAATCTTTGATTTCTTTAAATGATAAAGGATAGTAGAATGGTGTAACTGCAGATAATGAATCATATCCTAATTCAGTTGTGTATTTTGCTAATTCTACCGCTTCATTTAAGTCTAAAGAACCTACTTGTGCAATAAGTTTTGCTCTATCACCAACTACTTCTTTAACAAATTTGAAAATTTGTTTTTTTTGTGCTGTGTTTAGTAGGAAGTTTTCCCCACTACTTCCGTTAACGTATAAACCGTCAACCCCACAAACATTAAGATTGTGCTCAATTACTTGGCGTAATCCCTCTTCTTTCACTTCACCTTTTTCATCAAAAGGAATAAGTAATGCTGAATAAATACCTTTTAAATCTTTCATTTTTTTGTCCTCCGTTATTTAAAAATAATTTAACACATTAAATTTTAATACACCTTCATTTTAAAACGTTTTCTTTATTTTGTCAATAGAAAACGCTTAAATTATATAAAATATTTTACCGTCTATAAACATTGATGTAACAACGTTTGTCTTTGTCCTGTTGTAGAAACCCAAAAAAATAATTAAAAATAACTTGTATAGATAACTATCATTTATTTAACACATTATGTATTTTAAAAATAAAAAAAGAAACTCAAAAACTATAGTTAATTCTAGTTTTTGAATTTCTTGTGTTTTAATTTATTGTGTAATTATTTGTCGTAGCTACCTATTAAGAACATAGAACCTTCTAGCTCAAAAGTATCGCAAGCTGTTGTTAAGATAAAACTATCTCCTTTTTTTACATCGAAACTATCTCCACCTACTCTTATCACTCCACTACCTTCTAGTACAGTAAATAAGTTTCCTGTTTTGTTTTTCTCTAATGTTACTTTTCCTGAAACATCTAGTTTATACACGGCGAAATATCTTTCGTCAGCTAAGTATGTGATAGTAGCCCCTTCTTTGTTTTCTACTTCTCTAGTCGTAGCTACTTTTTTAAATGGAACTTTTGTTACATCTTTAGTTTTTTCAATATGAAGTTCGCGTTTATTACCATCTTTGCCTACACGATCGTAGTCGTATACCCTGTATGTTGTATCAGAGTTTTGTTGCACTTCATATATTAATATACCTTCTCCAATAGCGTGTAAAGTTCCTGCTGGAATATAGAAGAAATCACCTTTTTGTACACCTTCTTCCACAAAAAGCTTATCCCACTCTTCATTATCAATAGCCGCATCAAACTCTTCTTTTGTTTTAGCGGTATGTCCATATATTAGTTTTGAATCTTCTTTAGCGTCTAGAACGTACCAACATTCTGTCTTACCTAGCTCACCATTTTCATTAATGCGTGCATAATCATCTTCTGGGTGAACTTGTGCCGATAGATTATCACTTGCGTCTAATATTTTAATTAATAAAGGATATTTATCATATTTTTTCTCTGTAAATAGTTGTGGGTTTTTAGCGTAAGCTTCTTTTAACGTTAAGCCTGCTAGTTCTCCGTTAACTATTTTTGAACTACCATTATCATGAGCCGCAACAACCCACGCTTCTCCTATATTCCCTTCAGGTATATCAAAGTTAAAACTTTCTAAGTTTCTTCCTCCCCAAATCCTTTCGCAAAATACCGGCTCTAAAAATACTATTTTATCCATTCCGCTCTCCTATATAATTTTTTATTACTCAACTATTTCTTACCAAATCATTATAACATATAACTTATAACATTAATAATAAAGTTATAAAACCTTATTCAAAAAATCTTATAAGAAATTTCTTACAAACTATTTTCAAAAGTACTCTTTTATGATAACATAACGTTGACAGCATCTTCATAAGTTGATGATTTTATCCAATTTATGAATTTAATAAATAATAAGGTAGGTATATATATATGTTTTTAGGAATAGATATCGGTGGTACTAGTATAAAGTTTGCAGTTATTGATGATAACTATAAAATTATTCACTATGAAACTTGTAAAACACCAGACAATGTAACAACAAAAATTACGGATGAACTATTTAGAATCGCTAGCAAAATTCGCGAAAGCTATAACTTTTCTGCCGCAGGTATTTCTGCAGCTGGAGTAATCGATAATGTAAATATGGAAGTTATCCGTTCTGCTCCAACTATTAAAAATTATTTAGGGACAAACTTTAAAAAAGATTTTGGAGACCGTCTAGGTATTGATGTTTACGCTGATAACGATGTTAACTGTGCGTTACTTGGGGAACAATGGTTAGGTGGAGCTAAAGGTCTTGATGAAGTATTCTGCATGGCTTTAGGAACTGGTATTGGAGGAGCTTATTACTTAACTAGCTTACCATTTGGTTCAAACTTCAGTGTAGGAGAAATCGGACAATCTGTTTATGACGCGGATACTGACACTACATACGAACAACGTGCATCTACTATAGCTCTAGACCGCAAAATTAAAGCTGAAATGTACGAAGGTTTAAGCGTTATTGAATTTTTTGACCTTTGTAAACGCGATGACTCTACTGCACTTAAAGTACTTGATGAATGGTTATACGAAGTTGCTCGCGGTATAGTTAATCTATTATGTATTTTAGATCCTAAATACATAATTATTGGTGGAGCTGTATCTGCACAAGGAGATTATTTATTAAATAAATTAGAAGCAAAAGTTCGTGAACTTCACCCAATTAAAATCAATAAAACTAAGTTCCTAGCGGCTGAATTAGGTAATGATGCTGCGCTTTACGGAGCGATTAGTCCATTCGTAAAAAAATAATATAAAACCTAAAAGAATCTGTACCGACCCCAAAAAGTTAGACCAAAAATCTAACTTTTTGGAGGTCGGTATTTTTATGTCAAAATATACATTTGAATTAAAAAAGAAAGTAGTATTAGAGTACCTAAATGGAAGTATTGGATACATACCATTAGCGAAAAAGTATGATATAAAATCTCATAGTAATATTGAAATTTGGGTTGCCAAATATAAGAAATATGGAGATGAAGCCTTACGTCGTTCAAGAAAAAATGAAGAATATTCTTTCGAAAAAAAGATATTTGTTGTAGAATTATACTTAACAAGTGAACTCTCGTACAATGACATTGCTTTACAAGAAGGTATAAATAATCCATCACTTATTTGTAACTGGGTTAATCTCTTCAGAGTAGCTGGTCCTGATGCATTGAGAGAGCGAAGGAAAGGTCGGGAAATTTCAATGGCTAAATCAACTAAAAAGTTAAGTAAGAAAACAAGTCAAACCACAAATGATAATATATCT
Source organism: uncultured Gemella sp. (assembly GCF_963525875.1). Classification (GTDB taxonomy): domain Bacteria; phylum Bacillota; class Bacilli; order Staphylococcales; family Gemellaceae; genus Gemella. The sequence goes on from NZ_CAURMG010000065.1 coordinate 3,972, forward strand.
AAAGAATATGTAAAAGAATTAGAAGATCAATTACTACAACTAAGGATAGAAAATGCATTTTTAAAAGAAGCGAGGAGATTGCGTTTAGCGGAAGAAGCAGAAATGAAAAGAAGGCGCGAATTATAAGCAGTCTCCGAGGAGAATTCATACTTAAAGACCTTCTTTTATATGCGAAAATGCCAAAAGCAACATATATGTACTGGCAGAAGAGATTCGATAGAGTTAATCCAGATAAAGAAATTGAAGAGAAAATATTAGAAATAAGAAAGAATAACAAAGATTATGGTTATAGACGTATATATGGTGCATTACGTAATTTAGGATATATAATAAATAAAAAGAAAGTTCAAAGAATTATACAAAAATTAGGCTTACAGGTTACATCATTCACTAGAAAAAGTAGAAAATACAATTCATATAAAGGAAAAATTGGAAAAACAGCTAAGAATAGAATTAGAAGACGATTCAATACTAATATTCCACATCAAAAAATCACTACAGATACAACTGAATTTAAATATTATGAAGTAAATGAAAAAGGTAAAGTAGTAGTAAAGAAACTTTATTTAGATCCATTTATGGATATGTATAATGGTGAGATAATAAGCTATAGTATAAGTGAGAGCCCATCAGCTAAAAATATAATGGATGCGCTAGAAAAAGCTATTAAAGTCACAGCTAAATCCCCTTATAGGAGAACTTTCCACTCTGATCAAGGATGGGCTTATCAAATGAAGGCATACTCGAAAAGGTTAAAAGAAGAACGTATTTACCAAAGTATGTCTAGAAAAGCAAATTGTTTGGATAATTCGGTAATGGAGAATTTCTTCGGAATATTAAAACAAGAGATATACTATGGAACAACATATAATAGTTATAGGGAACTGAAATTAGCTATTGAAAAATATATAAAATACTATAATGAAGAGAGAATAAAAGAGAAACTAGGATGGTTAAGTCCTAAGCAATATAGAATAAAACATATGACTGTATAAATATAAAAAAGATAGCGTAGCAGTCATTACAACTACTACGCTATCCTAAGTCTAACTTTTTGGG
>NZ_CAURMG010000066.1:0-4982 GCF_963525875.1 uncultured Gemella sp.
AAATTCATATGAGAACACATAGACGCAGTGGTTTATTGATATCTAAATTCGCTTTATGAAAGCTCTTTAGATATCTAATAAACTGTGCGGGGGTGACTCGACAAAATCGATTTCTACGAAATCGCGATTTTTGAGTCACTCCCATAGAACTTGTTAAGCATAATAGTGAGTGGGTACATTGGTATGAAGACGAAAAGACAAATTTACTAGCTAAACTTAAAAAATATAAAGTAAGTTTATAACACATAGGTAGTACAGCCATTCCCAATATATATTCAAGGATATATAATAATATTAGAAATCAATGAAAGTAATGATTTTTATAATATAATTGACATTCTTAATCCTGAGTGGGAACTACGTTGGAAAGAAGAGGATAGAGCTTTTCTAGTTAAAGGATATGGTCATGATGGTTTTCTAGATAAAGTATACCATCTACATGTGAGAAAAAAAGGTGATATTGAAGAAGTTAAGTTTAGAGATGTATTAATAGAAAATCCAAAATTAGCAAAACTATATGAAAGATTAAAATTAGATTTAGAAACAACATATAAGTATGATAGAGAAGGATATACAGCTGGCAAAACGAAATTCATAAAAGATATTATAAAAGAATATAGTTTACATAATTAATAATATGTAAACTATATTCTTTATTTTACTTTCTCTTTATTGAAGTACTTAACTAACCCTTGAATTGCAACTATTGACCAAACACCTTCAAGTAAAACAAATCCCCATTGTTTACCTATAAAGGCGTCAATACCAAGAATTAATGCTCCCATAGCATTTAGTAATAAATAAACTAAGTGAAGTTGTTTTAAGTTTTCCTAATTGACTAAATTAAGAATAAGTAGGGATCCTATAACTTGAACAATAATACCCATTATTATCTCCATAAAATTTAATAATTTTTATATTTTACCTCAATAGGAGATATATTTCAATACTAATCATCTAGTTTATCAATGTTTTGTTTAATAATCTTTTTTGATTCGTTAATGTATAACATTGATGTATCGCTGTTGGAATGTCCCATTTGTGTCATAATAATTGGGATATTGCCATTTGTTTTAAGTGCTAGTTTTGTACCGTAACTATGTCTTAATTTGTGGGGAGACATTGGTACATTAAATGCATCCGTATATTTCATTACTAATTTTTGAATAGCTCTTATCGACAGTCCAGTTTTGTTTTTACTAATAAATACATAATCTTCTCTATTGAGCTTAATAGGTAGGGAAGTAATGTACTCATTAAGTCTATCTAGAGCTGATTTTGTAATTATGACTGTATCGACTTTATTCCCTTTTCTAATTACGTTAATTTCACTATTTAAAAAATCTATATCTTTTACTTTTAGATTGGCAAGTTCATTAACACGGATACCACTTTTTAAAAATAAAGTTAATATAGCTAAATCTCTAGCTTTATCTCGAAGGAAAAATGATTTTCCATGATTAGATAATGTTTGTTCATATTCAAATTCAACATACTGTAAAAATTCCTCATCTTGAGAATCTAGGAATATCTTCTCAGATATTTTTTTAGATCGTGATGATAATGTTTCCTTAACACGATTAATAGGGATTTTAAGCATTACATTACGTTCAAAATAAGCACGTCCTTGTTCAGTTTCACTTGTTACAGTAAGAAATTTATAGAGTGATCTCATAGCAGCTTTATAGTTGTTTATAGTAGTTTGGCTACGGTATTTACCATTAACTTGTTCGCGAGAAAGACTTTTAAAATAACTTTCCATTTCTTTTTTAGAAATATTCTCTAAAGTAGCAAGGCTTACATCTTTTATAAGTTCAGCATCAGATATAGTTTCTCTTATTGTCCAATTTAAAAAATTCTTATACGTTTCAAGATATCTGTGTAATGTTAATGGAGATAAATTATCATAATATGTATCTATAAAATCTTCTATGTATTCAGGAAACTCTGGGAGTATTTTATTTATTTTTTGTTTATAATAATCACGTTGATTCATTGGTATTACTACATTCTCCTATATTTATTAAATTATACATATAATATGTATTATACGAACAATTATATTATATCATATTTATATACTTCTTTCAATAACATTAATCCCCCTCATTTATTTAAAAGTGAAATTAGTTCTATTCTATTTTATTGCTATATTTTTTATCCTAATTTTAAAAATTTAGAATAATATCTCACAAATTATATTTATTACTTTTATGATTTCATATTTTTAAATATTCGACCTATTTAAATAGCGTATGAGCCTTTTAAAATTTAAAAATAATATAATTACTCCAAAAACTTATTATAATGCTCAGAATTGATTTAAATGGCTATTTATATAAAATTTAGTATATTCTAACGAATTTTGAAGTTTTTTCCATTATGTAATGAATATAATGTAAAAAGCTACCTAAGTTTCCTTAGATAGCTTAAAGTTTATCGCTTAATTATACACGCTCAACTTTTCCAGATTTTAAAGCTCTAGCAGAAACCCAAACTTTTTTAGGTTGTCCGTCTACTAAAATTGTTACTTTTTGTAGATTGGCTTTGAATTTTCTTTTAGTTGCGTTCATCGCGTGTGAACGAGTATTTCCTGAACGAGCTTTACGTCCAGTTACGTAACAAACTTTTGCCATGAATTAATCCTCCTTTTGGAAATAGTTTATTCATAACATTTACTACATACACAACTAATAATATAACATAACTAAACATAAATATCAAGCAAAAACATTTAATTATTTAAAAAATATTTATGTAAGCGAAGTTATTATTAAAATTATAATAAATGCAATAAGTGCTGAAACTGTTGTTCCTAGTGTCCAAGTCTTAAATGTAGTTTTAAAATCCAGATTTAAGTACTGTTTAAACAACCAAAAACCAGGATCATTTACATGGGAGCAAAACATACTTCCAGCAGTGATGCTTAGCATTATAAATACTGGTGAATAACTAACTGTTGGAACTAATGGCTCTACTATGGCAAGTGTTGTGATAGCGGCGATAGTTGCACTACCAAGTGATATTCTAAGTATAGCTGCTACTATGAAACTTATTACTATTGGAGACAGATTTAAACCATTTGTTAAACTAACAATTTCATCAGTAACCTTTGAATCTACTAGGACTTGTTTAAGTCCTCCAGCAGCACCGTTAATTAAAAGAACAACAGCAATTGTCTTAATTGATTGACTTAACAAAGGAACAATACTACTAACTCTTAGTCCTTTAGCTTTCATCAATTTAATTATAGCAATTAGTAAACTTATTATTAATGCTGTAACTGGATTACTTATAATAGACAAAATTCCTTTAATATTTGCTGGTAAATTCGGAATACCTAAGAAAATTGTAGGAATTGTAATTAGTATTACAGGCAGCAACATTAATAGTATTGCAAATGATGAACTCATAATCTGATTTTCAATTTTAAGAACACTTATAGTTTTAGTTTCTTTTTCTGAGATAGGCATTGTTTTAACTAGTCTTGAATTAGTTAATAATAGACCACCAATTAATGCTGTTGGAATTGCAACAATTAATCCGTAGAAAAATACTTCTGCCATATTAAGATGAAATGTCTTAGTTATGATACTAGGACTTGGATGTGGTGGAAATAAGGCATGTATAGTTAAGACACCGATACTTGCTGGTAATGCCAAGTAAATTTTATCAATTTTAAGCTCTTTAGCAACAGCCAATATAATAGGTATTACTAATATAAAAGCAACATCAAAAAATAGAGAAAAACTAATACACATTCCTGCAATAAGTAATCCTAATTGTATTCTTTTAATTCCAAATGTACTTATCATCTTTTTAGCGGTTATTTCAACTGCTCCTAATTCTTCTAATATTTTACCGAACATCGCTCCTAATCCTAAAATCAAAGAAAGATGTCCTAGTAGTGATCCGGTCCCCTTCTCTATAGAATCGATTAATGTATTAGGGGAAAGACCTAAAAATAAACCTAGAATAATTGCAACTATTAATATAGATAAAAATGGTTCAAAATGTAACTTTGTAATAAGAAAAATTAAAGCACTTATACCAATAAATACTAATAACAATTTATAAGAGTAAAATCCTAAAAAAACTGTTAATGAACAATATACAATAAATCCTAAGATGATTGATAATTTATCTAATTTCATTATATTCTCCTTAATTTTTTCATTAGGTAATTATATCATTATTGTCCAACTTAAGTAAAGATATACGTCTTTAATACATTTAAAAATTAACTGTTAAGTAATTCTGCTATTTTATCAAAAGTTCTGCCATTCCTAATTGTTATAAATTTATAGAAACTTTCTTTAATCAGATATTTATGATATGAAGTTTTTAAATATTCTTTTTCATTTAATTTTCCCCAAAAGATAGCTTTATTCCCAAAATATACCAATTCATCATTTAAAGGCATTGTATTTATTCGTTCTATAATAGATGGATACTCTACTTCATTACTATAGAACAACACATCCTTTCTATAAATGTCGCTACTCCACCAACTTGGTAAATTAGCAATTTCATCTAAATAATCTTTTTGTGTAAGTATTACTTTATTAATTTTAAAAGAATAAGTATTTAGTATTTCTGATATCTTATCGTTAACAATTTCAATACTGTCAGTACTATCAAATATTATATTGCCACTGTTAATATAAGTAATAACATTTTCGTATCCTAAATGTGAAATCAAATCTTTCAATTCAGTCATAGATACTTTATTCTTCCCACCAACATTTATTCCACGAAGTAAAAGTAAGTATCTCATATATTTTCTCCTTTACTAGAAAACTCCCTATCATCGAAATAATAGAGAGTTTTGTAATTATTCTTAAATTATGCTCTTGATACGTAAGAACCTTCAGCTGTATTAATAACTAATACGTCTCCTTCTTTAACGAATAGAGGAACTTGTAAAGTGTATCCAGTTTCTACTGTAGCAGCTTTAGTAGCTCCTTGTGCAGTATCACCTT
>NZ_CAURMG010000067.1:0-4892 GCF_963525875.1 uncultured Gemella sp.
AATCGAATAAGTATAAGTAATTATATTGTATTAGTTAATAAAATAATTTTAAAAGGGAGGAGGAGAAAAATGAATAAGCTTAAAGATTTAGGTTTGTTGGTATTGCAAGTTGAAGTAGTAGGTTTCTTATTTATAGCGATGAATAAATATTTAACTAACACTACAAGCTTTTTACCTGAAGCTTTCACTCAAGATAAAACAGATATTAAGTCATATAGTTTAGCTGCATTGGCGTTTATGATATTAGGTATTGCTCAATATTATGTGGTTGACTTATATGACAAAATCAACTGGAAAAAAGCGAGTGTAATAGAATACTTGGTAGAAGTAGCAGGAGTTTTACTAGTATTTATCTATTTACAATTTATAGATAATCTAGTTAAGTTTGCATTTCTATTTGTGATAGTTTCATTTCTATTTATAATGAGATATTTATACTTTTATAAGAAATTCTCATAAGTTTATACTTTTGAATAATTGCAGGAGATAAACACTGTTTAAAGTGTAGAAATTTTTAGTTTAAAATTTTAATTTGGAATGTAGGTATTCAATATAATTGTTGTACTGTTGTTGCTGGAATATATAGGGGAAAATAAAAAAACGGGGGTGACTTAAAAATCATGATTTTTGAGTCACTCCCATTTTGTTTAAACCATTTAATAAATCATATTACTGTACTTTTAATTCTACACATTCTGTTAGTTGTTTTTTGATTTCTTCTTGTATATGGTGAGAAATCATTATTAAGGTTAACTTGTTGTCAGCTAAGATATTGTTTTCTATCTGTACTGCTGTTTTTTCATCTAATGCTGAGGTTGCTTCATCAAGAATTAAAATTGGATAATTTCTAATTAAAACTCTCGCAAGAACTAATCTCTGTTTTTCTCCTCCTGATAGGATTTCTCCCATATTAGATAGGTTGTGATCTAAGCCATCAGGTAAAGCTTTAACTCTCTTAGCTAAACAAACTTTTTCCAATATGCTCCATATTTCTTCATCTGAATAATTATCATCTAAAGTGATGTTATATCGAATTGAACCGCTGAAAATAGATGTTTGTTGACTCACATATCCAATCTCTTTTGAGAAGTTAATATCATCTTGTATTTCAAGGGGATTTCCATCGATTAATACTTTATCTTGGTTGGATTGTAATTTCCCTAGTAGTAACTTGATTATAGTAGATTTTCCAGAACCACTTTTACCAATTACGGCGTATTTTCCACCTTTATTTATATTAAAGTTAAAGTTTTTAATGATATGGTTATCTCCGAAACTATAATTAAAGTTTTTAAATTCAATATTTTCTTCAACATGTGGGTAAAGTGTTTCTTTAGTAGTTGATTTAGTTATAACGCTATTTAATATTTCTTTTGTACCGATTACCTTAATATATAAATCAACCAATTGATTGATAGAAGTAAGGTATATGCCTAGTATAGTAGATACCGAAGCTATCGTTCCTATAGTTAATTCATTTTTTAAAACTAAGTAAATCGCAAAGATAAAAATTAATAATTCAAGTAACTTCTCGATACTTTGTAAAGTTAATTCACCCAATGCCATTAATTTAGAAATACTATACTGTTGATCTTCTTTTTGAATCTGACTAGCTTTAACATTTCTTGAGAATAAATTTATCTTACCGATATTTTTCAAATCTTCATAACCTGTTAAATATTCCTTTAAAACTCCAGAGAATTTCCCTGATAAAATTGATAAGTTTGTATATCCTACACTAATTTTATTACCGAACTTACCGCTTATTAAAAACATAGCGATTGATGATAATAGGGCGAATACAACAAATTTCCAGTTAATAAGCCATAAAAATACTACTGATGAGATAAATAATACAATTGCACTGAGTAAGCCAGTTAATGGTGAGAATAAATACGTAGATAATAATTCAAGTTGATAAGTGTATTTAGTCATATGCTCACCAGAATCAACCTTATTAAATTCTGATTGAGACATAGTTTCGATATTTTTACTAATTCTATCACCTAGATAAATTTTCCATTGTTTAACTAATTGTGCAATTATAATTTTTAACCACGCTCTAAGCAATTCTACTATTATTAAAATACAAATAATAACGCCAACTTTTGTCCAAAGAGATCCTGTTTTGTATATTACAGAATCAACAATATCAACACGAGCGTATACAACATAAACAGTCCCTATTGATACTATTAGTGTTAAAATAAACATAATGGATAACTTTAATTTGTTCAATGTTATAACTTCTAAAATATTTTTAATCATATTGCTCTCCTTTGTATAGATTATATTTCTATAGAAGTCACTCAAAAATAGCGACTTCCGAGATACCGATTTGTCAATTTCTCCACGAAGTTTCTTAGATCTCTAAAAAGCTTTTATAAGATGAGTTTAGACTACAAATACGAGTTCTCATATAAACTTTTTTAAGATTTAGTTATTTTTGAATCCCCTATAGTATTTATGTAACTTTAATTATACTGACTTTTTTTTTCGTGTCAAGATAATTAGAGTAAGTTTTCTGAAAATTATAAGTTTATATTGTTATCATCTTTTTTTCATACTATAATAAATGTATAAATATAAGTTGGTGTTTATATATTTCCCAAAATCTCCCTTAGTAGTTTGTTATTAAATTGAGTGGAATTAAAAGTAGGAGGTATTTATGAAAAAATATATTTTAAAATTTAAATATAGGTTCTTATTAATTTGTTTTCTTATACTGTTAAGACAGTTATTTCTTATGAAAAGTAACTTTTTAAATGCAGATGCTATAACTGTGCTTACTAATAGAAATCTACATAGTTTCTTTGAAATTATCTTATTCTTATCAGTTACGTGGATTTTTATTATAGTAATTGATAAAGTGATAAAGGTAAGAGAGGAGATTTTTATTCAAGATATTGGAATAGATGTTAAGGATAATCTGTCTACTAACCTTGTAGAATTAGATATTGAAAAGTATAAAGATAACTCATCTGGTGTTTATCAATCTTGGTTTAACAATGATATTCAAATGATTCAAGAAAAAGGTTTGAGAAATATATTTGCTATAATATACAGTCTTTCTGGTGTGGTATTTTCTCTTTATGCTATATTAAAATATCACTGGATCATTTCTTTAATTACTATTATAGGAACAGGAATATTAATTTATCTGCCAAAAATTTTTAATAAAAAACTTCATAATATGGGAACAGAAGTTACTAAAGAAAATGAAAACTATGTTACTTCGTTAGAGGAGACGATTCTAGGCTATGATACGTATTTCTCTCTTAATAAATTACAAATAATTCCTAAAAGAATAGCTAATTTAAGTAGAATTTTGAAAAATGTATTTGTTAAACAAAGTAAATTGGAAAGTAATTATTATATGCTTAACTTCGGTTTAAATGTCTTTTTTCAAGTGTTATTAGTTTTTGTTACAGGGTATTTAGTTGTTAAAGATAATTTGGAAATTGGTGCTGTTGCGGCTGTAGGAATGTTTGCCAATCTTGTATTTGACGGTATGAGCCAAGTAGGTTATAGAATAGCATTTATTAAAGGGGCAAAACCTATATTTTCTAAGCACGATGAGTTCATGTCGAAAAATAAGGATACTCATTTACCGGTTGAATATTCTTTAAGAGAAACAGTATTTAATATTAAAAATTTAAGTTTTAGTTATGGTGACAAGAAGATCTTTAATAATTTGAACCTTGATATAAAAGAGGGGAATAAATATCTAATAAGCGGAGATAGTGGAGTAGGAAAATCAACATTATTTAAAATTATTACGGGACAACTGAGAAATTATGAAGGTAGTGTAGAGTATTGTAGTGTTGATTTGAAAAAATTATCTACTAAGCAAATACTAGAAAAACTGACTATAATTCAACAAGAAAATTTTGTATTCTCAGGTACAGTCAAAGATAATATAACTATGGGAGAAGTAGCCGAGGATAGTGAAGTAACTAAGTATTTAGAAAAAGTAGGCTTAACACAGAAGAACTTCTTATATTCAAAAGTAGAGGTTCATGGGAAAAATCTTTCAGGAGGACAACGCCAAAGATTGGCTATAGCTAGAGCGTTGTTTAATGGTAAAAAGATATTGTTAATTGATGAAGGAACATCAGCTTTAGACAAAGAATCAGCGAAAAGTTTAGTAGAAATGCTGTTAGGAAATAAAGAATTAACGATAATAATGATTAGCCATGATATAGGTGATGAATTAAGAGATAAATTTGATAATATTATAAAATTGTAATGTAAGTTAAAATTAATAAAATAAAGATTTAAATTCATATAGAAGAATGGACATAGGGGAGTGGCTGAAAAATCGATTTCTCTGAAAATAAGATTTTGAGTCACTCTCATTTAATAAGGAGGACAAGCATGAGTTATAAGTTTATGAGTAATGCATTAGATAATAATTTAATGCCTATTGGTAAAAGTGATTTTTTAAATCTATTTAAAGGTTTAGGAATAGGAGAAGGTGATATCCTGATTGCACATGTCTCGCTTAGTAAATTCGGTTATATAATCGGCGGTGCAAGATGTATTTATGAAGCGCTTATTGAAAGATTAGGAGAAAGTGGAACGCTCGTTGTTCCAACACAATCTTTAGAAAATATGTCTCCAGAGTATTGGAAACATCCTAAAGTTCCTAAGGAGTGGATAGAAAAAATAAAACAAGAGAGTTTATCTTATGATGTTGATCTATCTAGTACACGAGGTATGGGGAAATTTAGCGAGTTTGTTATGAATCTAAAACATTCTGTTAGAAGTTCTCATCCACTATATTCTTTTTCAGCAGTAGGAGAAAAAGCACAGGAAATCATAAAAGAGCATCCATTAGATGATGGCTTAGGATACAATTCACCATTAGGGAGATTGTATGATCAAAATGC
>NZ_CAURMG010000068.1:0-4799 GCF_963525875.1 uncultured Gemella sp.
GTATTATTTGGTGCAGCTCGTAGTCCACTACCTTCAGGTAAAGTAGTTCCATTTACACTATGATTATGTCCTGCGATATTCGTACTGTTCGGTTCAGTATTTTTCGCTTTAATACCTTTTGTTGTTTTACCATTTGTTGTTTTATCTTCTAATGGGTTATTATTTTTTTTCTCTAATTTTAATCGAGTGTTCTTATAGATAAATAATGTTTTCCAAGTGGATTCTACTTCTTTTTGATCTTTTGATATTATAAGTATTTTCTTCGCTTTATCTAGTTCTTCTTTTAATCCTCTTACAGATTCTTCTGTATATACAGCTAAATTTAATTTCTCAATATCTTTTACCAATTTTTCTAACTTTGTTATATCTACAACACCCTTAGTTGTTTCTACTTCCTTTAATAATTTTGTATTACGTTCCGCTGAAGTTATTGCACTTTCCTTATTACTTGATGTTGTTACTAGTCCCTCATTTGTTTCTTCATTTGTATTAGTTGATACGATAGGTTGTTCTCCTGCCATAGCTACCGCTCCAGCTCCAAAAAACACACTACATCCTATAACTACTGATGCTATACCTACTTTAAACTTTTTAATTGAGTAAGTCTCGACTTTTGTCCCTTGCTTTATTTTTTTTACATATTGATTATTTTTTCCTACCAAAATAACTCCTCCTTAAATTTCTTTAGATAACAGTATATAGTAGATATATTTAACTACTCACATTTAACATTACTATCATCCATTTATATACATATACTATTTTTGTTGCAATAACTATATTTAAATCTATAGCATTCATTTGAATAAAAATATTAATTCATCTATATATTTTCATATTATTTTTTTCTAAAATTATTATAAAAATGCTAATATATATATATATATATTAGCATTTTTATCCGAAATTTTAAAGATAAATTTTAAAAAATGTTTATTTTTTCATTATAGAATTAACAGTGTAAATATCAATATCAAATTAGATATAAAAAAGTATAGCTTTACAAATCATAGTTAATGTTTCGTTACATTTATAAAAAAAGGAAAGCCGAATTCTCTCAAACGGCTTTCCTGTAAGTATTTTAAAAATTATCTTCTTAATCCTAGAGATTTAATTAATTCACGGTATCTTTGGATATCTTTTTTAATTAAGTAATCTAGTAAGTGACGACGACGGAAAACTTTTTTAAGTAATCCACGACGACCTGCGTGATCTTTTTTGTGAGTGTTTAAGTGCTCAGTTAAAGCATCGATTTCTGCAGTTAATACTGCGATTTGTACTTCTGGAGAACCAGTATCTGATTCGTGAGTACGGTATTGAGCGATAATTTCTTGTTTTCTTTCTTGACTAATTGCTGCCATTGCAATTTCCTCCATATAATTTTATTTTTGCGACCTTAATCCTAGTATAGAACCTGGAGGGTTTCTATACCACGAATAAGGAACATAAGTTATTGTACACTATTTTCGACAATAATTCAAGTTATAACTCTAAAATATAGAGATATTTTAAATTTCTTTATTTTCACACGCTTTTTTATCTTTTTTTAGCTGTTCTTTTAAATGTTCAAAACTCTCAAATTTTTGTTCACTTCTTAAAAATTCATAAAAATAGATCTCAATTTTTTCGCCATAAATGTCATCATCAAAATCCAATATATGCGTTTCAATAAATTTTTTATTTTGTTCATTTGAAACAGTTGGGTTATAACCGATATTAGTAATTGATTTATAAATTTTGTCTCTCACCTTTATCTTTGTAATAAATACCCCATTTGTTTCAGGTAACAAATATTTTTCACTAAGTTGAAGATTTGCCGTTGGAAAATTAATAGTTCTACCCAATTGTCGACCCTTTACAACTAAACCATCGATAGAATAGTATCTTCCTGCATATTGTTTATACTTTATAAAATCTCCACTTTTTACATATTCTTTTAACAATGTTGTCGATATCTTCTGTCCATCTATAAGCTGTTCTTTTTGAATGTTTACATCTATTCCTTTATCTTTAATTAATTCTGGTGTACCTAATCCTCTATTTCCGAATCTATAATCAAACCCACAAAATACTTTTTCTACATTAAGTTTTTTTAAAATTAACTCAATAAATTCTTCAGCCGATAGATTTTGTAAATGTTCATTAAATTCTAAATAATAAACCTCGTCTACACCTAATTCTTTTAAAAGCTCATTTTTTTTGTTTATCGGTGTAAGAGATTCCTCACTAGTTTTACCAAAATATTCTTTTGGACTTTTATCTAAAGTTATAACTATTGACTTAAATTTCTCTCCAGCTTCCTCTATAGCTTCACCTATTATATTTTGATGAGCTTTATGTATTCCATCAAAGAACCCTAAAGCTGCTACTCTTTTATTTTCATCTCTTTTTATTTCATCAAATTTCGAAATATTAAATATTTCCATCTTCATCTACCTACTCTATTATTTTTGGAAATGTTGTTTTCACAGATAATAACTCATCTTCTTTGTCTTTAAGATGATAAATTGCTATCGCCTCATTCTCATATGTAAAAACTATTCCATTCGTAAAATCATAATCCGGAAATTGATTTTTTCTAAACCTTAATCCGTTCATTACCTGTTGTGCTCTATACTTTGGTATTTCTACAAATTGATACTCTTCTAGAGCATATTCTTTTCTTAAAAGACTTTGTTCTAAATTTCCTTCTTGGACTTTTTGTTCCACCTCAGATAGTTTTAAGCAATTTTCTAAAGTTATTTCCCCGCTTCTAGTTCTTGTTAATTTACTCATCGTACTAGGTAAATTAAGTTTTTCTCCAATACTAGTTGCAATTGTTCTAACATATGTTCCTTTACCACAATCTATATCTATAGAAAAATAAAACTTATCATCTTTATAGTATTCACTATTCTCAATAAAAGTAATATCATATATATTTACTTTTCTCGTTGGAATTTCTACATCAAATTGTCCTTTTCTAGCATATTCATATAGTTTTCTACCATTTACTTTAATAGCCGAATAAATCGGTGGTTTTTGTTCTATTTCACCAATCATAGACTGTAAAATATTTTTAATTTCTTCTACATTGATATTACTTACTCTACATTCCTCTACAATCTCTCCAGTAAAATCTTCAGTTGTTGTTTTCAAGCCTAGGCATACTTCAGCTCTATAACTTTTTCCTAAATCCATAGCATAATCACTAACTTTAGTAGCACCACCAAGTAATAACAACAATACTCCATCGACCTCTGGATCTAATGTTCCTGAATGTCCTATTTTTTTCATTTGAAGAATTCTCCTAGATTTGAACACAACATCATGGCTTGTTATTCCACGTTCTTTATAAATTGGTAAAATGCCCTCAAACATTATTTATTATCCTCTTTTTTTAAGCAATTTGGACATAAACCATAGACTTCAAATTTATGGCCATCAATTCTATACCCTTTCAACTCATCAATCTCCAAATCATCACAAACGTGTACATGGATAATCTTAGCTTTGCCACACCCTAAACATATATGATGATGATGGTGATGATCAGGTTCTAAACAACCTATTTTAAAATATTTTTCACCTTTAATTTCTGTTGTTTCTAAAATTCCTAATTCTTCATATGTACTTAGATTTCTATATATTGTATCAAAACTCAATCCAGGATACATCTTTCCAACTGTCTCAGATACATACTTTGCATTGATATATCTATCTTCTTTTACTAATAGTTCTACCATAGCTTTTCGTTTATCTGTATATTTATATCCTTTTTCTTTTAAAAGCTTCATTATTTTATCAACTTTTTCTTCTGATGTAATCATAAGTAACCTCCTGTACTTTTTATTTTTTAAAGTCCACAAATGCCTTATTTCTTAACATTGCTATTTCATCTTTATAAGGTGCAATATCTTTCTTCTCACCATACCAAGGCGTCTCTAAAATTTTAGGAATATTAGCAAATTCCTCTAGGTGTATAATTCTATTTATTGCATCAAATCCAATTCCACCATATCCAATATTTTCATGGCGATCTTTATGCGCACCTAATGTATTTTTACTATCATTAATATGTAAAACTTGAATTCTGTCAAGACCTACTATTTTATCAAATTCTGTAAGTACTCCATCTAAATCATTAACAATATCATATCCACCTTCAAATACATGACAAGTATCAAAAGTTACTGTTAGTTTTTCATTCAGTGTAACTCCATCAATAATTTGAGCAATTTCATCAAATGTTCTACCACATTCACTACCTTTTCCAGCCATAACTTCCAGAGCGATATTAGGTTTCATATCTTTTGTTAAAACTTCATTTAATCCCTTAACAATACTTGCTATACCTACATCAGCTCCCGCCTTAACGTGTGACCCTGGGTGTAGAACAATATTTTTAGCACCAATTTTTTCAGTTCTTTCTATCTCTAATCTCAAGAAGTCAACAGCAAGTTGATAAATTTCTGGTTTTATAGTATTTGCTAAGTTAATAATATAAGGTGCATGCACTACAATATCACTTATATTTTTTTCTTTCATTAGCTTATGAGCTTCTTCTATACGCAATTCCTCAATTGGTTTTCTTTTTGTATTTTGAGGAGCTCCTGTATAGATCATAAAAGTATCGCTATCATAACTAGCTGCTTCTTTTACAGAACCAAGCATCATCTCTTTTCCTGACATTGATACATGTGATCCAATTTTTAAGTTCTTCATTATTTACCTCTATTTGCTCTATTGCTACGTTTAGCAAATTTTCTTCTTTCTTTTTGTTTAAGTTTATCCATTTTATATTTATATTTTTTCTTATA
>NZ_CAURMG010000069.1:0-4740 GCF_963525875.1 uncultured Gemella sp.
TAATATTGGGATATAGCCAAGCGGTAAGGCAACGGACTTTGACTCCGTCATTCCCCTGGTTCGAATCCAGGTATCCCAGCCATGAGCCATTAGCTCAGTTGGTAGAGCATTTGACTTTTAATCAAAGGGTCGAAGGTTCGAGTCCTTCATGGCTCATTAATTAAATATAAGGCTATTAATTTAGCCTTTATATTTTTTGGCCCGTTGGTCAAGTGGTTAAGACACCGCCCTTTCACGGCGGTAACACGGGTTCGAATCCCGTACGGGTCATCTTAACCTAGTCGTAACTTTTGTTACGACTTTTTTTATAATAATAGTATTTAAATTAAAGTCGTTATAAAAACTTCATAACGACTTTAATTTTATTTTTTTAATTCTTTTGCTGTAAAACTTAGAGGTAATACTTCTTCGAAGAAGTTATATACAGCATAGGTGTGAGAAGATGTTCCTAAGATTAATTCAAAATCTTCATCTGCAAATTCAGAAATTACTTGTCGACAAACTCCACAAGGTGGGCAATAATTTTCCAAATTACCATTAGGACCACCTACTACTGCGATTTTTTTGAATTTTGTAACTCCCTCACTTACAGCTTTAAAAATTGCTGTTCTTTCAGCACAGTTTGTTGGAGAATAACTGGCATTCTCAATATTACAACCTGTATAGATTTTTCCGCTATCAGCTAATATAGCAGCACCAACCTTAAAGTTTGAATATGGTACATAAGCATATTTAGTAGCTTCAATGGCAGCCTCAACTAAAGTTTGATTTATGTCTTCGTAAAATTCATTGTGTTCTTTAAGAAGTTTCATAACGCTATCAGCTACTCCACCTTCAGAGTTTGTTTTTTCAGTAATAAACTTAGCATTTTTCTGTAGATCCTTATTTCCATTTTTCATTGCGATACTATATTCTACTATATCTAGCATTGCTTGATCATTTAGATTATCACCTATGGCAATAGCATTTTTTAAGTCGATATCATGTATATCTGCGACTATTTTTAGAGCCTCACCTTTTGTAGCCTTTTTATCCATTATTTCAATGTTATTTGCACCTGACGATGTAACGCTTATGTTTTTATTACCAGCTAAAAGTTCAGTAGCATTTTTTAGTTTTGAACTGTCATTTGATAAACCTATTACTTTTATAGCAGGATTATCTTTTTGGTTCATATAAAGTTCTATATTATCAACCTCAGTTACATAACCAAGTTTTAATTTATTTTTTGCTTCTTCTCTCAAATGTTGTTCATTAGGTTGTTCACCATTTGCTTTAATAAGATCAATATATGCATTTATATCTGTCTCTATACTATTGGTATATATAGTGTTTTTAGTATATAATTGATAACTTATATCTAATGATTTTAAGATTTCTATAGTATAATATAAATCTTTTAATTCCATCGGTGTAATATTAATGATATTTCCATTTTTATCGTATATTACACCTCCGTTAAAGCTTATTACATCACAACTAATATTTTCTGCTTTTAATGCAGGAAGTGCTTCATAGTAGGCTCTTCCCGTTGCAACTACAAATTCAATACCATGTTTTTTTGCAAATCTTATAAGTTCTACATTTTCTTTTGGAATATTATGATTATTATTTAATAATGTTCCATCCATATCACTAGCAATTAATTTAATCATTTTAATATTAGAAATACGATTAATAATCGAATTTCGTACTCCTTTCTTAAGTGTAATTTGATTATATCATAAGTAATAAAATATTGTAAGAGCTTGTTAAAATATGGTAGTATTTGAGCTTAATTTCTATTATTAATTATGCTTTTGTGATAAGATAGAAAGTGACAAAATTGTATGTAGAGAGTGATAAAATATGATAATGAGAGATATAATTAAAAACAATAATTTAGAGGAACTATTTTCAAATGTGGTAATAGGCTTGGAGAAAGAGGGACAGCGTGTATTACCAAACGGTCAAATATCAAAAACTGATCATCCTAAAGTATTTGGTGTTAGACATGAGCAACCTTATATTCAAACAGATTTTGCAGAATCACAGGTTGAACTAATAACGACTCCAGAAAAAAGTGAAAAAAATGTACTAAGAGTTTTAAATGCAATTCATGAAGTATTTTTAAAGAATGTTCCAGAAGATGAGTATATATGGCCGCTTAGTATACCCGCTTTATTACCTAATGAGGAAGATATTAGGGTAGCACAATTTGAGAAAAAATCAGATGTTGAGTATAGGGAGTATCTGGTTAAAAAATACGGTAAATATAAACAAATGGTATCGGGAATTCATTATAATTTCCAACTTGATGATAATTTCATGGAAAAAATTTCCATGATTACGAAAAAAGATCTTGTTAGTACAAAAAATGAAGTATATTTAAAACTAGCTAGACAATTTATTAGATATCAATGGTTATTGATTTATCTTTATGGAGCTTCTCCACTAGCAGAAGATAAGTACTTTACAAATGGTGTAAAACCATCTGATTTTGTACGAAGTTTGAGAACTAGTAGATTTGGTTATGTAAATGAAGAAGATATAAAAGTGTCATATAGTACGTTAGAAAAATACATTGAAGATATTACTGGATATGTACAAAATGGGAAGTTAATAGCAGAAAAAGAATTTTATTCAAGTGTTCGTTTTAGAGGAGCGGACACAATAGTAAAATTTCCAAAACATGGAATTAAATACATTGAATTTAGGCTGTTTGATTTAAATCCATTTGCACCATTTGGTATCCTAGAAAAAGATATTAGGTTTGTTCATTTATTCATAAAAACATTAGTTTGGTTAGAGGAAGTAGATAAAAGTACTTCTGAATCTCTAGGTTATGAATACAGTGAAAAAATATCGTTATCACATCCATTTGAAAAAGTAGCTTATGAAGAAGAAGGTTTATGGTTATTAAACAAAATGAAAGAGCTAGTTGCTGAATTAGGATTATATGAAAGTGATATTGATTTAATTAATGAGAAGATAGAGGAACTGCTAAATCCCGAATTAACTATTGGAGCTAGGTTATTAAGAGAATACAAAAAAGAAAAAAGTATTTTAAATGTTGGATTGAACCTTGCTAAACAATACAAAGAAGATGCTTTAAGAGAATACTATTCACTTAGTGCATATTCAAATATGGAACTTTCGACACAAGCTGTAATAGAAGATGCAATAAAGAGTGGTATAAAAGTTAGTATCATAGATGAAAATGATCAATTTATTCGTTTAGAAAGTAAAGAACATGTAGAATATGTGAAAAATGGTAATATGACAAGTAAAGATAGTTATATTTCTCCGTTAATAATGGAAAATAAAGTAGTAACTAAAAAAGTTTTATCAGAAAAAGGTTTCAGAGTTCCTAAAGGATATGAGGTTTCTAGTCTAGAAGAAGCACTGCAAAAATTTAATTACATAAAAAATAAACCAATTGTAATCAAACCGAAAAGCACAAATTTTGGATTAGGAATTACAATTTTTAAAAATGGAACAAGTTCATTAGAGAATTATACAAAAGCTATAGAATTTGCGTTAAAAGAAGATAAAGATATATTAATAGAAGAATTTATTGAGGGAACAGAGTATAGATTTTTTGTTATAGAAGGAAAAACAGAAGCGGTATTATTAAGAGTACCCGCAAATGTAACAGGGGATGGCAAACATACTATTAGAGAATTAGTTGAAATAAAAAATGCTAATCCCTTAAGAGGAGATGCTAAGAAAACACCATTAAAAAAAATTGAGCTTGGAGAAATTGAACAATTACAGTTATCAGAACAAGGATTAAATTTTGAATCAATATTAGATGAAAACGAAGTGGCGTATTTAAGAGAAAATTCAAATATTAGTACTGGTGGAGATTCTATAGATATGACTAATGAAGTTCATGAGAGTTACAAAAAGTTAGCAGTAGAAATAGCAGAAGCAATGATGGCAAAAGTATGTGGAGTTGATTTGATAATACCTAATATAAAAGATGAGTGTAGTAAGCATAATTATGGGGTAATTGAAGCTAATTTTAATCCTATGATGATGATGCACATATACCCTCATGCAGGCGAGTCTAGACGATTATCTTTAAATGTATTAAGAATGCTTTTTCCTGAAAAAGGTATTTAATATATATTAGTAATTTTTAAACATAAATATATACTTTTTTTAAATAGAATCACATATTAATTTGTGATTCTATTTATTTTATTGTTAAATTTTATTGTTATCTTCAATACCACTCTTACAGATAAAATGCAAATATGAAAATAATATTTTCATAATAATATTTTTATATTGTAATTTAATGATAGTGAACAATGTAAATATAAATATATATCGTTTTAAAATGTTTAGTATCGAGATTTATAGATGATAAATATAAAAATATATAATCATAAAGAAATAACTAACGTTGGAAATCGATTACAATGTTTGTAAGGTGGAAAATTAAAACATTTACAAAAAAAATAATAAATGATATAATCTATGTGTATGCAAAGGTATACACGTCATAATATATTAAGTAATAAACAAAAGGAGGTACTAAGATGGTAGGAATTATCATCGCGAGTCACGGTGAATTCGCAGCTGGAATTAAGCAATCAGGTTCTATGATTTTTGGTGAACAAGAAAAAGTAGAAGCAGTTGTATTTATGCCAAGTGAAGGACCAGAAGACTTGCAAAGAAAACTTCAAGAAGCTATTGCTAAAGTAGATTCTGAAGAAATTCTTTTCCTTGTCGATCTTTGGGGTGGAAGTC
>NZ_CAURMG010000070.1:0-4720 GCF_963525875.1 uncultured Gemella sp.
GGGACAAAGACGTAGCCGCAATTGCAGACTACTTAGAAAATAGAAATAAATAACACTAAAACATCGCATACTAGGTTTTCTAATATGCGATGTTTTTTTCTCAATTTACACCTTTAGAACATAAAATTTATGAGTAAAGTTTACTATAATTAACAAGTTAAAAACGCTGATATATCAACCCTTGTAAATAGTTGATTATCTACATTTAATTTGATATAATCAAAATCGGAGAGAGAAGTTGGAGAGTGTAAAGCTTCCGATATGGATGGTGGCTACTTTTCTATGGAAGGAGATGGTGCTTATGCTCATAAGTAACAGAATCTGGAAGAAAGGAGTAGTAAGTTGTCTGCGTTTGAAATTATACAAACTATTATAGGTGTAAATCTTTTGATTTCAACTGTAGTTGGTGTATGTATCTCAGCACTTAAAAGAGACAATAAAAAATAACCATCTTTATACTTTGACCGGTTAAGATGATTATTTTTTATAATTCTTAATTAGAGTCACCGTCTTTAAAACGGCTCTCTCTTTTATAGCTTTATTCTAACATAAAAAAATATATAACGCAATAAATAATACCAAAACATCGCATACTAGATTTTCTAATGTGCGATATTTTTTTCAAAAATTACACCTTTATAACATTAAATTTATGAGTAAAAATTACTATAATTAACAAATTAAAAACACTGATATATCAGCCCTTGTAAATAGTTGATTATCTATATTTAATTTGTTATAATCAAAGTCGGAGAGAGAAGTTAGGAAGTGTAACAACTCCCGATAAGGATTGCGGTAGTCGTTTATTTTTCAAAGTCAGAGACTGAAGAAAAATATTACGAATAGCGTATGCAACAGGAACTTAAAAAGCAGATGCTAAAAGTCAGTATCTGCTTTTTCTAGTTCCTACTGCTGTAGCTACTTCAATTAGAAAGGGGATGGTGCTATGTCCGCATACACTAAAATCCGACAAGAAAGGAGTAGCAAATTGTCACCTTACGAAATAGTACAAACTATTATTGGTATAAATCTATTGATTGTAACAATTGGGGTGCGCTTAACAGCGTTCAAAAACGACAATAAAAAATAACCATCTTTAACTTTAGCTGGTTAGATGGTTATTAAAACTATCTTATTCGAGCTACCGTCTTTTAAGTTAGTCGTTTATTTTTCAAAGTCAAAGACTGAAGAAAAATATTACGAATAATTTATACTACGACTACTATAATTTCTACGAACGTAGTGAGTTAAGAAATTATTAGTAAAGTCAGTGCAAACGGCTCTCTTCTTTATAGCTTCATTTTAACATAAAAATACATATAACGCAATAAATAACAATAAAACATCGCATACTAGGTTTTCTAATATGCGATGTTTCTTTTTTATTATTTTTTAAATTTTTTATGTAATTCTGTATAAAATAATAATCCTATTAACGTTAAGGCTATCCCTCCCATAGCTAACGATGTTTGTGAGATTAAAGTACTTACTAAAGTGTAAACCCCACCAAGAATAGCTATTATAGGAACTATTGGGTATAAAGGTACTCTATACGGTCTTTCTAAGTTTGGTTCTTTTTTACGCAGTATAATTACCGCAAGGAATGTCGCCGTGTAGAAGAACCACATTACGAATACTAATAAGTCTGTTAACATATCAAAACTACCAGTTAACATCATTAAGAATGCTATTACTAAAAGTAATAATCCTGCATTCACCGGCACAGCACCTTTGTTTAACTTCGTCCATACATTTTTAAATGGAATTTGTTCACTCTTCGCCATTGCATAAGGTACACGAATCCCTGCCATTGAAAATCCATTAATCGCTCCATATACACTAATCAGTATACCAATTGTGATAATTTTACCACCAATACCGCCGAACAACTTCGCAGCTACATCACTGGCTACAGTTTGATTACCTGCAACATGATCTAATGGTAAAGTCATAAGGTAAGCAACATTTATAAGTACATATACAACCATAACAACTGCAAGTCCTAAGAAAATTGCTCTTGGTAAATCTCTTTTAGGATTTTTCATCTCTCCTGCCATACTTCCTACATTCGTCCAACCTTCATAAGCAAACATCGCAGCAAGTAAAGCTCCACCTAGTCCACTAGCGAATGAAATATCTTTCCCCGCTTCTACAGGGAATAATTGCAACGGTTGTGAATCACTTTGGAATAATCCAAATGCAATAATTACTATTAATGGGATTAATTTACAGATAGTAGCTACCGTCTGAATCATTCCTCCAATTTTCCCACCTAAAAAGTTTAAAAACATTAATGATGTTGCAGCAGCAATGGCTATAGGAAGATGCCACGTTTTATCTAAATTTAATAAATTTAAAACTTGTGTAGAAAAGATAACCGCAAGAGCCGCTATCATCGCAGGGAAATAAATCACCGACTGAGCCCATCCTAATAAGAATGCTGCAGTTTTCCCATAAGTTCTCTCTATCCAAACGACCATTCCTCCTACTTCAGGAATAGATGCCGCAAGTTCTGCAACAGTAAGACCGGCACAGATAGTAATAATACCAGCAAGAACCCACGCTAGTAATCCTAGACTCATCGTCCCTGTAGTTTTATAAATAACAGCAGCTTTAAAAAACACACCTGCTCCTATTACTGAACCTATTACCGTCATAAAAGCCGGCATAAAGCCTATCGTTCTTTTCAGTTCACTCATTAAATAATCTCCTTATTTCACATAATTTTTTATACTTAATTATAACCTTTTATACATTAAAAATAAAAAAGAAAAGACTCAAAATTTGAATCTTTTGAATGTTACTTCTTGTTCACTAAAAGACACTTTTTTAAATGTATAATTAAATTTTAAATATTTATATTTTATTTATTTTGTATACGATAATTATTTCTATATGTAATTGTCATTTTTATATAATTCTTACTATTATTAACTATATTAAAATAATCACATTATTTTCTTAAAATCGTTGATAACCACTAATTAATCTGATATAATCAAAGATGGAGGGTGAAGTTAGAGATAGAAATATCTTGTTAAAGATGGCGACTACAACTTTACGAAAGGGGATGGTGCTTATGCTCATAAGTATCACAATCTTGAAGAAAGGAGTAGACTTTTGTCAGTATTTGAAGCATTACAGCTAATGATTAATTTTTCTGGACTTATTGTCGCAATATTAGCATTAGTTGTATCTATAATCGTACTTAAAGACAAAAAATAACCATCTTTATACTTTGACACGTTAAGATAGTTATTTTTTAAAACTATTTTTCTTGAGTCGCCGTCTTTAAAACGGTGCCCTCTTTCATATATCTATTTTAACATAAATATAAAATAAGTGCAATGAATAAGTAATACTACAAGTTAATTTATAAACAACTAACTTAAGTATAAAAACAACAACATATACTAGATAATCTAATATGTGTTGTTGTTTCATTTTATTTTCTCCTACTTCCCAAATAATAATTTGAAGAAGTTTAATTTTTGACCATATCTTAATGTTGCTAGTCTATATACTTTAACACTTGCAAATGCTACAAGTAATGTAGTTACAGCTAATATACCATAAGATAATCCTAATTCTTGAATAGAAACGTGACTTATCGCATAACGCGTAAACATTACAAAATACGATGTAAATGGAACATATGATAAAATCTCTGCAATTTTAGTATCTCCACTTGAACCCATAATATAGTAGTTCACAAAGAATGCACCCATAAATGTTAACATCGGTAAAGTTATCGCCCCGTTGACATCTTCAATCTTACTAACTAGTGAAGCGAATGCCGCATACATGAACATAAACATTACAAAGCCAGTCAAAGCAAACAGTAATCCGACACCAAGAACTTTTAAATCTACATTTTCTATAATATGTTTAATATTATCGCTATATCTAGAACCATTGATTTTCAGACCTGCAAATAAACCACCTATGATTAAGCCCATTTGAATAAGTACCGCAACAGATAAAGCTAATACTTTTCCTAAAATTAGCGTTCTAGGATTTACAGTGACTACTAGTAATTCCATCGCTCTATTACTTTTTTCTTTAACAACATTTGTCGCAACTACACTACCAAATTGAATTACTGTCATATAAACGATGAATGTAAGAGCATAAACTACTACAACATTTACCACTTGAGTCTGAATATCAGAATCTCCACTTACGTTCACAGGTACAGGTTTAGGCAGATGTGATTTCACGTTAGTTACTTTATCATAATCTAAACCATTTTGTTTATAGACTAGTTTTTCTACATTTTTTCCAAAAGCTTCTTTAAATTCACTGTTATCTTTACTAAAGATAGATTGTCTAGATAAATATTCATAACTGTCTTTAGTTAAGACGATACCTTCATCTAATTTTTTATCTTTAATGTCTTTTTCTAAATCCTCTTTACTATCGTATTTTTTAGCTTCTTTTAGATCATCTAATTTAATATTTGCATCTTTTATAACATATGCACTACGCGTAAAATTATCGTTACTATCACCTTTAAACAGATTACTGTTCGCAATCGACGGTATGAATGTTATACCTATAGCTATAATGAAATACAATGCCATAATAACTTTTGTCGCTTTTTTTGCTAAAAATTGTTTTAATTCAAAATTAAATACTGTACTAAAATTTTTCATAATTACTTACCTACCTGTTCTTTGAAAATCTCTTCTAACGTTGGTTTATAAAGTTTGAATTCTTC
>NZ_CAURMG010000071.1:0-4586 GCF_963525875.1 uncultured Gemella sp.
TTCATTCCACCTATAATCGCAAATCCCATAGAAAATTTATCTGTAGGGAAAGGCTCATCCTGGTCATTTAAACTGGCATATACACCGTATAGCTTGGAATCAGCTTTCAATCCATCTGGAAAGGCTGTAGCTAAAGTGTCTTCTGGGGAGAACAGTCTTGCACCATCTGCAATTTTTCCATCTACAGGTGGCTTATCAGACCAACCAAGAAAAGTTTTTGCGACACTACGGAAAAGACCGGTATTAGGCAATGGATTACCTAATTTATCTGTAGCATTCTTATATGCATTTTCAGTATCTTTTTTTTCGTGTGATTCACCTGTCCATTGACCGATAAGACTTACTTTCCCAGCATAATTTGCTGATACTGTAGCACTAGCAATCCCTCTAGAATTCTCATTATTGTTGCTTGTTTCAGTATTTTCTGTTGATGCAGCTCTATCACTTCCTAATGTTGTTCCCGGTACACCATCTTCATTTCTTACTTTCGCTGTACGAGGTACTCCTTGAAGAGAGTTTCCAACATTATTCTCAGTAGATACAGCTGCTCCATTATTTGTATTCCCACTTGAAGTATTTGCTAAAGCCACTCCTCCAGCAACAAAAAATGTAGAACCAACTAGCACGGATACTACTCCTACTTTAAATTTTTTAATACTAAATGTATTATATTTTTCATACGGTGTATTTTTATTCAATCTCATAATAACACTCCTTTTAAAATCATCTTTCATATAGAATTATATACTATTTAATATAACCAGTCAACATTTTATATAAAATAATTAGACTTTTTAATTTTTATATGAAAAGATATATAGATAAATTTTCTTCAGTAATATTTTCAATTTACAAGGTTTACAGAAATAACTTCATATGTTACTATAAATATCAAGATACATAAAAAAATCAACTAAATTATTTTAAAAAACTTATCTTACGTTGTAATCTTAACAACTATTAAATTCTAAATAAAAATAAGGATAACTTTCAAAATCAAAGTTTTAAATAACTCAATTTTAAAAAATTATCCTCTTGCAATACATTAGAAAAAATTTCTATTAACTACTTACTTATTAAACTCTATGAGTTCAAACTTATTCCCATTATATTCAAGAACACTAACTGAAGTATTTACTATTACTCCTCTCAACACTTCTTTGATACCTTTTTGTGTTAAGAAAGAACGAATTAAACCGCCATGACATACTGCCAACATTGTTTTTTCTGGATGTTCTTTATACTTTTCTATGAAAAATGCCTCTAATCTATCTGCTGCTTCTGTATCTAATTCCATTCCTCTTGTTTCTCCAGCCTTCATCTCTGCTCCATATTCAGCAAAAGAAACACCTTCGTATCCTCCATATGATTTTTCAATTAATCTTTTATCCTTTATTACAGGTAGCTTTTTGTTATCTTCACTATTTGAATTATCCAGCATATATCTCGCAGTATCATACGCTCTTACTAAATTACTACTATATGCTATATCAATTTTATAACCTTCAATTTTTTTACCCGCTGCTATTCCTTGACGAATACCTTCTTCATTTAGCGGTATGTCAGTGTGACCTTGAACCATTTTATTTTTATTATAATCAGTTTCTCCATGTCTTGCTAAAATTATACGCATATTACCATCTCCTTTACTTGAAAAATTAGGAAACGACTCTTAAAAATGATTTCTTCAAAATCAGAATTTTGAGTCGTTCCCTAGTTATCTAAATATTAAATTTCTCTAATATAAATTCTTGTCCATCATAGTTTAAGATATTTAATCCAGTATTATCCACCAATGTAGTCGTATTTGGATATACTCCTACTACAGTTAAAAATATACGGATTAATGCACCATGACAAACAACTAAAATTGTTTCATCTTTATATTTTAAATATTGTTCATTGAAAAATGAATTAACTCTCTCATATACATCTTCATCTTTTTCGATTGATTCCAAACCTTCTTGTGCATCTAATGCAGAAAAATATTCTTCAAATGTACTACCTTCAAAAATCCCAAAAAATTTCTCAATTAAACGTTCATCAGTAATTATCTCTTTGGAAATATTTTGATTATTATTAGAGTTATCAAGCATAAGTCTAGTTGTTTCAACAGCGCGTTTTAATGGACTGCTAAAAGCATAATCTATATTATGTTCAGTTAGCTTTTTTCCTGCTTCTGTCGCTTGATTTCTTCCAGTTTCATTTAATTCAATATCACTATGACCTTGAATCAATCTATTTTTATTATAATCTGTCTCACCATGTCTTACTAATAATATTTTCATGATTTTTACCTATTCAAAAATAAAATCCTCATCTTCAATTGATTCTATATTCATACTAACTACATATCCATCACCTTTAACACTAAAGAAGTCATGGTTTTTAGTATTTGTATTCATTGCATTTTCGATAATTGGATTAATCTCTTTATCTTCAAAATATCCTGGATATCCTAAGTTTGCTAAAGCACGATTAGCATTATACTCTACATAATCTTTTACTTCTTCGTACAATCCAATTTCATCATATATATCTTTAGTGTACTTTAATTCATTTTCATATAAATCTAATAATAATTTATACATTTCTTTTTCAGCACGTTCTTGCTCCTCTGGAGTAAGAGTTTTGAACAATTCTTGAGCATCAAATCCTGTAAAACTTCCGTGAATAGTTTCATCTAATAAGATTTTACGAATAACCTCTCCAGAAGTCGTTACCTTTCCTTGTCCAGCTAAATATAATGGATAAAAGAATCCACTATAGAAAATATAACTTTCTAGGAATACTGAAGCAACACGAGCCATATATAGGTCATATTTAGGAACTTCTGGCTTGAACAGTTTCATATAGTAGTCTTCAATTAATTTCGCTTTATATTGAAGTTCTGGGTTACTAGGAACCCATTCATCTAATAAGTAATCTGTTTCTTGTGAAGGGATTAAAGATGTAAATATTGTTGAATAACTTTTCGCATGAATCTGCTCCATCATTCCCATAAAGCTGTACACAGCTTGTTTTCTCATATCTTCTGTATGTAGAGATACAAGGGGCATACCTTTATCACCTTGCTGAGTATCAAGACCAGTTAAACCAGCTAATACTTTTTTATAGGCCTCACGTTCTTTATCATTTAAATCTTCGTTCCAACTCTTGATATCTTTTGATACTTTAAACTCAGTATCAACCCAAAATTGAGCAATATTTTGACGCCAATACATAAATGTTAAGTCATCTTGTTTATTCCAGTTTACTGCTTTCATAATTAGTAATTTATCCTCTCTTTTCTATATAGAACAAGACGTACATTCTTCTACAGAAAGTAATTTATTTCTTGTATAATATAGTGATTTCAATCCTTTGTGATGTGCGTAAATATAATATCTAGCAAGTTCTCTTGTTGTTATATCAGAATTTACGAATAAAATCACAGAAATACCTTGGTCTACGTGTTCCTGAATCACCGACATTAAGTCAATAAGTTTCATTTGATCTATAGTAAACGCTGATTTATAGTACCATTGAGTTTTTGGACTTAAGTATGGCATTGGATAAAATGTTTCAGCATTCCCATAACTTCTACGTTCAATTTTGTCAACAATTGGCAGTACACTTGATGTTGAATTTTGAACATAAGAGATACTTTGAGTCGGTGCTATAGCCATTCTATAAGCATGATATAGACCATTTTCTTTTACTCTATTTTTTAAACTCTTCCAGTCTTCTTTTGTTGGAATATAGATTCCTTCAAATAACTCTTTCACTTTATCTGTTACTGGTAAATAGTCATTTTCAATATATTTAGTAAAATAACTTCCATTGTAATAATCAGATTTTTCGAAGTCTTTAAATGTTTCTTTACGTTTTTTAGCAATTTGCATTGAACGTTCTAATGTATAGTAGTTCATCATCATGAAGAAGACATTCGCAAAATCTTTAGCTTCTTCACTTTCATAAGCTATACAATTTTTTGCTAAATATCCATTTAGATTCATCGCACCTAATCCTACAGAGTGGAACTCATCATTAGCTTTTACTACACCCGGTGCATTCTTAATCTTAGTAGAATTACTTACAAATGTTAGTGAATCCATACCTGAATATATAGATTCTTTAATTTTTTTACTTTCCATTACATTCACAATATTTAATGAAGCTAAATTACAAGAAATATCACGCTTAATAATATCTCCTTCTCCGTAATCTTTAATTATCGAAGTTTCTTGTAATTGGAAAATCTCAGTACATAAGTTACTCATCTTAACTTGTCCAACTTCACGAAGTGCATGATTTTTATTAGCATTATCTTTAAACATTAAGTATGGATAACCTGATTGAAGTTGAGTTTGAGCAATAAGATTAAGCATATCACGAGCATCGAATTTACGCTTCATAATATTTTCATTAGCTACAAACTCATCATAGTATTTAGCAATATCAATATCGTCTAACACTAAACCATATTCTTCATAAATAGAATGCGGTCCAAACATGTAAAAGTCTTTATTTTCACGAGCTAAATCAAAGAATAATGATGGTACGATAATACCTGTAGAAATCGTTGGAAGACGTAATTCTTCATC
>NZ_CAURMG010000072.1:0-4575 GCF_963525875.1 uncultured Gemella sp.
GTAAACATAACAATAACATAACTTAAAGACTCTTCTCCTAAAATAGGAAAATCAAGTACCTTATTTAATAACCCAAAGCTAATAGTATTTAATAAACTAGATATAGCATAAATAACTATCATATCGATTAAATATGAAATAAATCTAGTCCAAAAGCCTGCATAGAAATTCTTTGAAAGAATCATATAATCTTCTATTGATGTTGGTAATGTGAGATCTTTTTCTTTTATATCAACTTTCTCTTCTACTTCTTTGACATCTACTTTTTCTTCAGTTAATTCTATGTTTTCTACGACCTCATCCGAAATCATCTCTGAAACTTCATCAGAATGAGCATTATCAGAAGGTATTTTATTATTTAAATCATTATTCATTTAAATCCCCTCCCTATCCTAAATAACTACGCTCAACTTTATTTGAATTTACTTCACTATTCAATTCAGAGATAAAACTTTTCGTAGTCGCTTTTACAAATCTAGAAATTAAACTTTCTGCAGTTTTATCAGCTCTTAACTCAATTACAGTTGGATTAGACAGTCCTTTTTCTTCTTTTATTAAATCAATAAGCTCATCTTCCGTACCAACTTTATCAGCTAGTTTATTCGCTACCGCTTGAGTACCAGTGTAAGTTCTACCGTCAGCAAGTTTCTTAACTTCATCTTCACTTAGGTGTCTACCTTCTGCTATAGCTTTAACGAATCTTTCGTATGCTTCTTTATTTTGTTCTTGCAGAATTTTTCTAGTTGATTCTGGTAAGTCTTCTGTTAAACCACCCACTGCCTTTTGTTCTCCAGAACGGATAGTTTCTTGTTTAATTCCATGATCGTTTAAGAATTTTTGAGCAGAAACATAACTCATAATTACACCTAGTGATCCAGTAGTTGTCTCAGTATTTACAAAGATCTTCTTAGCTGGTGTAGACACATAATATCCACCTGATGCAGCCATCTTTTTCATTGAAACATAAACATCCTTACCACTGTTTTTAAGGGCGTTATACAATTCAGCAGTCTCATAAACACCACCACCTGGTGAATTTACAGATAATAATATTGCTTTTACATTTGGATTATCTTTTGCTTCTTTAATTTGATTTAGAACAGAACCTCTTGAATAAGCATTTGTCATTTCTGAATTAATTTCACCATCGATAGATATTTTTTGAATCACTTCATTACTATCACCTTTTCTTAAAGTCAACTTAGTAATACTTTGCTCTTGTAAGAATTCCATTAAATATCCATTTAATTCTGCATTATCTTTTTTACTATTATTGCTTGATGTGATAGTTCCTTTGATTAACGAAAATACTACTAAGACTACCACAATAATCGTTGATATCAATCTTTTATTTTTGAAATTCATATTTTTTTCCTCCAAAACTTTATAATAATATTTTTGTAAAAAGCCAGTGACAGACAATAGTTTCGCTATCTGCTCCTAGCTTTTAATTTATTCACCTTTTACTATTTTTTCAAAGCCTTCTTGTAGGTAAATGTTCGCTGTTTTCTTGAAGTATATATATTTCTTATCATTACCTTGATTTTGTTCAGTTACCAATACAATCGGCTCACCATTAAATATTACAAAGTAATATAAGTGAGAAGCTGGACCTGAAACATTCTCTACATCAGAATATACCGCAACTATATTATAAACATCCTTGTAACTTCCTTCAGATGACCATTTCATATTGACTAATTTATCACCTTCAAGTACCAAACGTGTTTGACCAACAGTCTCACTCTCACCAGGAAGTTGCAGTCCATTATAATTAACTTTTTTATCTATTGAATATTCCTTATAATTTTGATTTAAAGATTTTTCCCAACCTTTTACAAATTGGTATAACTTCTCCCTTTTATTTTTATTCCAATATGATGTACCTGCAGATTTTTTATCTTCTTTTTTCGAACTATTTTCATCCGATAAGCCAGTTACTGTCAATGTTCGCTTAAAGCTTCCGCTAAGTTTTAGACCTTTCTTCTCAGCTTCTTCTTTATTAAGAGTTATCTCTACATCAACCTTACTTCCATTTTCCAAGTTCTCCTTAGGAAAATATTTAATCTCCGGTTTTCTAAGGAACTTCTTAATATTTTCATCAGCATCTTTGATTTCTGGAATCTCCTTGATGTTAACATCAACCTTGCCTTGTCTATTAGCTCCATAAACGGCTAATTCAACCTTATATTGATCAAGATGCACTACTTTCGAATCCTTATTATAAAACTTGAAATAATAAACAACCGCTGCAATAAGACACACTAAGATAAAAGCTACTAAATAACCTAATTTTGATTTCTTTTTTTCAGGGTCTTTTTCATTTTTCTTCTTAATATTCGTTGATTTAGAATCCCTATTTCCATCATAATTATTGCCTTGGAAATTATTATTTTGGGTATCATACTGCGAGGAATTTCCAAATTGATTATCAACTACATTATTACTTAAATAGCGATTATCTTCCACATAATTTCCATCTTTATCATAATAACCAGTTATAATAAAGAAGCCATGTTGATCATAATATCCTGCGGGTGTTAAATTATCATCTAAATAATAGGTATTCTCCGAAACAAAATTACCATTCTGGTCATAATAGCCGCCAGGAGCAAAATTACCATTCTGATCATAATATCCATTTTGTATAAAGTTACCATTTTCATCATAGTAACCATCTTGTATGTAATTACCATTTTGATCATAATAGCCATTTACATTATTAGGTTGATTATTTTGCGAATCATTACCTTTATTATTCATAACTTCCTCTCCTATTCACTATAACTTTTCGACACAAACTTGTTATATCGTTTCATGAATGCAAGTTCGGCCGTACCAGTTTGTCCATGCCTATTCTTAGCTATAATTACTTCTATTGTTGATACATCGCTAGCTTCTTGAACTTCTTTTTCATCGGCATCTTCACTTCTGTAGTAATCTCCTCGATATAAAAATGAAACTATATCAGCATCTTGCTCAATACTTCCAGATTCTCTAAGGTCACTCATCATAGGTCGTTTATCCTGTCTAGATTCAACACTACGTGAGAGCTGTGATAAGGCAATTACAGGACATTCCAATTCCCTTGCCATTTGTTTTAAACTACGAGATATTTCAGATACTTCTTGTTGTCTATTATCAGTTCTCTTACTGCCCTGAAGAAGTTGAAGATAATCAATCACAACTAAGTCTAAACCGTGTTCAGCTTTTAATAACTTACATTTTGCTTTTACTTCATTAACTTTAATAAATGCACTATCTTCAATAAAAACATTTTTT
This sequence comes from uncultured Gemella sp., assembly GCF_963525875.1. Taxonomy (GTDB): domain Bacteria; phylum Bacillota; class Bacilli; order Staphylococcales; family Gemellaceae; genus Gemella. Next base: position 3,283 of record NZ_CAURMG010000072.1, read on the forward strand.
TGATTTAAGAAATGAACAGCTGTCTCTAGTTTCATAAGATCGTCATTATCAAGATTACCTTTTTTAATCTTTTCAGAATCTATCATTCCTTCACTACAAATCATCCTAGATACCAGTTGATCAGCACCCATCTCTAAAGAGAATAGCGCAACTGTTCTTTTTTCTTCTTCAGAACGAGGATTTTTCCCTGCAATATTAAGCGCGATATTTAGTGCAAAAGCTGTTTTCCCCATTGCAGGACGAGCAGCAAGAATTATTAAATCCCCTTTACCAAAGCCTACTATCCTATCCAATGCTCCGTATCCAGTTGGAATAGCCACATTTTGTCCTTCTCCTGCCATACGCGCTAATATCTCTTTAAAAACTTCTTCCGTAATATCTTTCATATTTTTAAACTGAGAATTTTTAGCACGCTCCATGGCACGTTCTACTTGATCAAATAATGTTGCAGTTAATGAATCTATGTCAGCATTACCTTGATTCATTTCCTCAGTACTATTTAAAAGTGCTAAGCGAATTTCTCTGTAAATTGAATATCTTTTTACTAGATTCGCATAATGCATAATATTTCTAGAACTTGGAGTAACATCATATAAATCCACTATATATAATGAGGCATCCACATTTCTGAATGCCCCACTATTATTTATTTCTTCAAAAATCGTAGTGGTGTCAGGTATTATTTCCATTTCATCTAAACGCAAAATAGCACTATAAATATCTTTATTTCGTTCATCATAAAAGTCTTCTGAATCAACTGTTGCTTTTACTTCTACTAATTTCTCTGGCTCCTGCATTAGAGCCCCTAGTAACGACTGCTCTGCCATTATGACAGAATCTATATGATATTTCATATTATCACCTACATTTTATCTACTATTGTTCCACTACATGAACCTTAATAGTTCCCTCTACTTGATTGTGTAATTTAATTTTTACATTCGTATAACCTAAAGATTGAATACCATGTGGTAAATCGATTTTCTTCTTATCAACTTTTAAATCATGTTGTTTTTTAAGTTCTTCAACAATTTGTTTAGAAGACACTGATCCGAATAATCTTCCACCTTCACCAGCTTTAACTTTAATTTTCACTTCTAATCCTTCTAATTGTTTAGCAAGTAAGTTAGCTTGTACTAATTCTTCTTGTTTATCTTTTTCAACACGTTTTTGTTGTCCTTTAAGTGTTGCCATATTAGCATTTGTTGCCGCTACAGCTTTCTTATTAGTTATTAAGAATTTTGCATATCCATCAGCAATTTCCTTAACATCTCCTTTTTTACCTTTTCCTTT
>NZ_CAURMG010000073.1:0-4500 GCF_963525875.1 uncultured Gemella sp.
AGATACCACGTTGTTTCTCTATATCCATCCAGTCACTTTTTGCATATTTTCCTGTCTTTTTACCTTTTACCGTTCCTGCTTCACGAATTGCTCCACCGAATAATAATAATTTCTCTGTTAATGTTGTTTTACCAGCATCCGGGTGAGAGATAATCGCAAATGTTCTTCTTTTTTCTACCTGTTCTCTAATTTTTTCTACCACGTTATTTTCCTTTCAATTTTTTATTTAACATTAAATTTCTTTTTCGCTTCTTCTACTGCAACGATTGGATCTGAGTGCCAAACTTTTTTACCACCTTGAAGAATTTCATAATCTTCACGTCCTTTTGAAGCTAATATTACAACATCTCCTGGTTTTGCTAACTCAATTATACGTTTAACAGCATCGGTTCTAAACCATACTTTTTCATAATTTTTATGAGTCATACCTTTTTCAATAGATCCCATTAGAACTTCTACGTCTTCATCGCGTGGACTATCCGTTGTTATGACAACATAATCTGCTTCCGAGATAATTTCTCCAATTAATGGGCCTTTAGAAATATCGCGTCCCCCTCCCATTCCAGTAACAAGAAGGGTACGTTTTCCTTTTCTTATTTCACGAGTTGCTTCTAGTAGCTTTGCATAGCCATCTGGTGTATGTGCAAAATCGCTTATTATATCAATCGGCAAATCATCTCCTAAGATTTCCATTCGACCGTACAGTGCTCCAAGCTTAGGTAAAATACCAACTAACTGTTCAACACTATAACCTTTTACCCATACAGCAATAAGGGCTGCAAGAACATTACTCACCATAAAATCACCAATATAATTAGTTTTACATTCGAATATTCCTTCTGGTGATTTTAGCGTAAAGCTTGTTTTATATATATTATCTTCTTTAAATTGCTTAATATTATATGCATAAAAATCTGCATTCTCATCTGTAATAGAATAATTTATCTCTTGTTGGTATAAACATTTTGAAATTATTTTATAATAACTATCATCTTTATTTAAAACTCCATATTTGGCTTCCGATAGATTATTACCTAATGTTGAGAATAATAAGCTCTTATCATAGGCATAAGTTTGCATATCTCCATGAAAGTCTAAGTGTTCATGTGTTAAGTTTGTAAATATCGCAACATCAATATCCACATTATAAATACGGCCTAATGCCATAGCATGTGATGATGCTTCGAATGCTAGATTTTTTATATTATCTCGATGTAACTCACCTATTTTATTGTGTAAAGTTACAACATCAGGTGTAGTATTACCAAAGTAGATTGGTTTATCATCATTTTTTCCAAAACCATTTGTCCCTATGTATGCACTACTTTCACCTAGGATTCTTAACATATTATGAACCAATGTTGAAATACTAGTTTTTCCGTTGGTTCCAGTTACCGCTACTGTATGAACATTAGTACCTTCATTAATTTTCTTCGCAATCATACTGGCAATTTTTTCTATTTCATGTTCTTTAACAACGATAACCGCACATTTATCTATATTATAATTTTCATAACGACTAGCAATAACTAGTGCTGCCCCTTGTTCTATTACTTTTTCTATATAATTATGACCATCTACCGTATAGCCTTTAATAGCAACAAATACATCACCATCTTCTATTTTTCGAGAATCTTGGGAAATATTATTCACATTTTCTGGCAGATTTCCATAAATAGTTTTTATTTTTATATTATTAATAATATCTAAAATATTCATACTAGCTACCTTTTTCTTAGTTTTCTAACTACTAAATTATACCATGCATGCTATTAATACTCAACCAACAACAGTAATAATTTTTCCTTTACTTGAAATAATAATATTTTTCATAGTAATTGTTCTTAGATTTGTCAAAGTTTGACTTTTCATTTAACAATGTTCTTCACTTGTATTGCGAATTAATTTAATCTAGTGTAATATATATAAGAAATCATATTAAAAGAAATTTTAAGGAGATACGATGGAACACGAAATTATTTCAGAAATTTTAACTCACATAACTAATAACAATATCAATAAAATCACTTTTTCTAACATTCGTAATAAAGAATTAGAACTCGATAAAGTTATTGGTAAATTAGTTAGTATTAAAAACAATATTAACCTACAATTAGAATATCGTTATAGAAGGATCATAAAGCATACTAATATAGTTACTTCAGATTTTTCAAATATCGAGACTACTATCCAAGAACTTTTCGAATTAGCTAAAGACATTAATATCGTTACAATTAATGAAAATATAAATATCAAAATATCAAAAAAATTCAAAATAAGTGTAAATAGAAAAACAACAGTTTCTAAAGCTATTTCATTTGATCACAATAAGAAAAAAGAATATTTCCTAGATGAAAAGAAAAAATATCCATTTTTAATAGAACTAGGAATTCAAAATAATGATGGAAAAATTATTAAGAGTAAATATAATAAATTCAAACAAATAAATAAGTACCTTGAATTTATTAAACAAGCTACTACTCAATTAGATTCCAGTAAACAAATTACAATTCTAGACTTTGGTAGTGGTAAAAGTTATTTAACATTTTCAGCATATTACTATTTAACTAAAGTTCTTAACTTGAATGTTAAAATTATTGGAATCGATCTAAAAAAAGAAGTCATTGAACATTGCAATGATATTGCTGATAAATTGAATTTCACAAATCTTAGTTTTATTTATGGCGATGTCATTGACTACGAAAATAAAGATGAGATAGATATGGTTATTAGTCTCCATGCATGTAATACAGCAACAGATATTGCTATACTAAAAGCTCTAGGTTGGAAAGCAAAAGTATTTTTTGCTGTACCGTGCTGCCAAAAAGAAGTTAATGGACAACTAAAAGCTGACTTCATGCCTTTCATGTTAAAACATGGAATTATTAAAGAAAAATTCTCTACACTTCTAACTGACTCAGTACGTAGTGACGTATTGGAAGCATTCGGTTATAAATCTGATATTGTTGAATTTATTTCTGCTGAAAATACACCAAAAAATCAACTTATCCGAGCGTATAAAACAACCAATGATATTAACAAAAATATATTATCTAATCTAGAACAATTCCTATCTTCCTTAAACGTAAAAATGTTCTTATTAGATGAAGTTAAGAAATTAATATAATGAAAAGCATTAGCTCTGTGTTTCGAGCTAATGCTTTTTAATTTCTTTTAATTTTTTAATTATAGTTCACTAAAGTCGTAAACTTTACCTTTTTGTCTATTTGGTAATACAGCAGCTACTACTAAGCACACTACTGCAGGCACTAACCATTCTAGACTTTGAGCAGCTAATGGAAGTTTAGCGATTAAACCACTTAAAGCTGCTACTTTAAATGTGCTTCCTACTACAGAAACAATTGAGATTAGTGTAACTACTGCCATAGTTAATTGCATTCCTAATTTTGATAATGCAACGTATTTATTAACAATAACGACTAATACTAATGCAATTGTGATTGGATATAGGAATAACAACATTGGTACTGAGAATTGGATAACACTTTGTAATCCAACATTTGCAATAGCAAATCCTACAACTGTGAATAATGTAGCATACGTTTTGTATGAAAATTGTGGGAATTTCTTGTTAAAGAATTCTGAAGTTGCAACGATTAATCCTACTGTTGTAGTGAAACATGTAAGAATTACCATGATTCCTAAGAAAATACTTCCAAAGTTACCGAATACTTGACGTGCTGATTCAGATAGTACATATGCACCTTTATTTACTTTAGGGTTAGCAAGTACATCTGCAGGAACTGCAAATCTATTACCTAATAATCCTAATCCAACATATAAGATACTAAATCCAATACCTGTCGCAATACCAGCGATCCATACACTTGATAGAAATTCTTTTTTATCTTTAAACCCTAATTGTTTTAAAGCACTCATCGCAATGATACAAAATGCAACCGAAGCAAGTGCATCAAGTGTGTTGTATCCTTCGATAAATCCTGTACCAAATGCTAACCCACTAGTAGCATAAGTTTTAGCAGCTTCTCCTGTTGAGTTGAATTTAGATACTCCTAGGATTACTAAAATTACGATTAATAAAGCAAAAATAGGTGTTAAAATTTTACCTACACTATTTAAAATCTTAGTTGGGTTTACCGCTAATAAGAACGCACATACAAAATAAATAACTGTAAAAATTAATAACCAAGGTAAACTACTTCCAGCTACAACTGGAGCTACTCCAATATCAAATGCAGTTGCTGCAGTTCTTGGAATCGCAAATAATGGTCCAATTGATAAATAAAGTAACACTAAATATGCTGTTGAGAATAATGGTGAAATTTTTTCATCCATCTCTGCCCCATAACCATTTGGATTAAGTGCACCAACAATTAGTGTAACAATTGCTATACCTACTCCAGAAACTACAAACCCTAAAATTGCTGGCCAAAAGTTTCCACCTGCACTTACTCCTAGTGCTGGTGGAAAGATTAAGTTTCCAGCACCAAAAAAGATACCAAATAATAACAATCCGGT
>NZ_CAURMG010000074.1:0-4344 GCF_963525875.1 uncultured Gemella sp.
ACATATTCGCTAGCTTCTTTAATTCTTGCGATTACTTCTTCTTTATCTTCTAAATCTGCAAATTTAGATGTAATTAATCCTAAAACAACTTTTTTATCTTTTCCAACTTTAGCTAGTGGCTTGAAATCTCCTGCACGATCTGTATCGTATTCTAAGTAGTATGCATTTACGTTTTCTCCAGCAAGTAACTCGTCTTCAACGTTTTGGTATCCTCCTTGAGAAATCCACTTAGAAGCGAAGTTACCACGACAAACGTGTGTATTGATTGCTAAGTCTCCTGGCTTCCCTTCAATAACTTCATTATTTAATGCTAAACAACGTGCTGCATATTCTCTACGAACTTCTTCTAAAGGACGCGCATCACGGAAACGATTCGCAAATCCATCATCAGCTAATGCTCCCCAAGTACAATCATCAAATTGTAATACGCGTAATCCTTCGTTGTAAAGGTCTGCGATTACTTGTTTATACGCTGCTACAATCGCATCTTTTAATTCTTCGAATGTTGGATAGAATTTTTCATATCCCTTAATGTGATCTTCTGTACGAATCAACTCGAAGTATAATTGTGATGGTGATGGAATTGTTAGTTTTACTGTTACATCTTTTTTATCAGCTACTAAATCTCTTAAGAATTTGTAGTGTGCCACAAATGGGTGATTTTCTCCACTAATTTTCCCTGATACTTTTGCTGTATCTGGTTTAGTTTCAATTCCTTTGAATGGATACCCTTTTTCTCCCTGAACGTGTTCTACGCCGTTAAGTCCCCAGAAGAAATCAAGGTGCCAGTATGCACGGCGAAACTCTCCATCTGTTACTCCTTTTAATCCATTTGCAATTTGCTTTTCAACTAATTCTGTAATTACCTTGTCTTCTACTTTCGTTAATTCTTCCTGTGATAATTCACCTTTTGAGAATTTCTCACGAGCTTCTACTAACTCCTTAGGTCTTAAAAATGATCCTACATGATCTACTCTATACGCTACATTTTTAACTACTTTATTTTGACATCCTTGACACATATATTTCTCCTTTTGTTTAACTAATATATTTTCTCTTTTTTACTCTTCTGACTTTATTATTTTGACTATATTATTAACATCTAGTTACCTTTATCTTTTTTAATAAATATTCTTTTTCATAAACTAAAACTTTTATATAAAGACCGGATTATTCATCCTCTGGTAATATCGCTACTACTCTTACTGGAGATCCAGTTGCCTCTGTCCAGTTTGGATAAGCAATTGAGATTAGTGCTCCGGTCGTAGGTACTTGATCAAGATTTGCTAAAACTTCAATTTGGTAAATATCTTGTTCTAATAAATAATATTCTTGGATTAGTCCTTCAGCAGCTGCTGTTACCCCTGAGTCGGTATCTAGAGTTTCGTGACCAACTGCTTTAACATTTCTTTCTTTAATTAAAAATTCTAATGCATCTCTTCCCCATCCCGGAGTGTGTTGAACTTCATTTTCATCTAAATTTCTAATTTGATCATAACTTGGCCAACGTTTTGACCAATCACTTCTGAATGCTACGAATGATTCTGGTAATATTTCTCCATGTTCAGCTTCAAAATCAAGAATATCTTGTTTAGAAATCACATAATCATTATTCTCCGCTACTTCTTTACTTTTATCTATTACATATAAAGGTAATAGTAAATCTTTAAGTTCAATTTCATCTAACCAGCGACCACCCTCAACGAAGTGAATAGGCGCATCGATGTGTGTTCCATATTGACCAACAACTGAGAATTTTTGAACATAGAATCCATCTTTTAAAGTAAAGACATTTTCTTTTTCTAAAGCAGGTAGCGCTGGGAACTTAGGTGAATTTTCATCAATTTTGTGGCTTAAGTTAACCCATTTTTTGTTTTTTAAAGTTTTATAAATATTTAGTAATTCTGACATGTTTTTGTCCCTCCAAAGTGTTTGTAATATTAGATTAAGTTAAGTATCCTTGTGATTATTTTGAGAAATAAAAAAGTCCTCACAGAAGCGTATGCTTCTGCAAGGACGTCTAATAATTTACGTGTTACCACCTTACTTTATGATATTCTCACAAATATCAACTCAAAAAGTACGCACCAAAATAGAATGGTGTTATACCCTGAAGCTATAACGGGCTCACCCGTAAAGGTCTAATTATTCGACCATTAACACTCAAAGACCATTTTCAAAGTTTCCAATACGATCTCTTTTCACCATCCGAGACTCTCTTTACCATCTTTCACTTTTACTTATCTTATCAACGTGTGAATCATTAACTTGTTAATTAGTATAACAATTAATTTTTAGTATGTCAATAGTTTTTTGAATAATTGTGTATTTTTATCTAAAAACTATTTATAATTTTGAGTAATTGTCAGAAAACGGGAGCGACTCAAAAATCGTGATTTCATAGAAATCGATTTTGTCGAGTCACCCCCGCAAAGTTTATTAGATATCTAAAAAGCTTTTATAAAGCGAATTTAGATATCAATAAACCACTGCGTCTATGAGTTTTCATATAAACCTTGTTAAAATTTAGGGCTTTTGGGTCAGTCCCCTTATTATTTTTCCTAAACTTTTATAGAACCTTATATTCTTATTTTTGTTCGAACTAACTTCCAGAGAATAACAGGCACTAATAGTATTGTTAGCACTAAAGCAACACCTTGATTAATACCAAATATATCTACTAGTACTAGTAAAACAAAAGCGAATACTCCCACTAATAAAATTAAATATCCCACTAATAAAACTCTTTCTATTATGAAAAATCCACCTTCTTTTTCTACATTATGATTTTTATAAACCTTACTTGCTAACAGCATAATTATTGTTAAAATGACTAGATAAATAATAATATTCTTCCAAGGAGTGTAGCCGAAATAATAAAATATTGGCATTCTTGGTAGTTTATCAAGAAACGGCTCATTTGAAAAATAATTTACAAAGAATAATTTTCCTACACCAATCCATACTCCCAATGGATAATATATTAATGTGAGAGCTGGAATATACATCACACCTATGCTCAATATACTTCCGCAAAAACTTGATAAGATTGCTCCTAGTAATACTAGACCTATTCCTAGTATATAAATTTTATTATTTATTTCAAATACAGCTGGCACATTATAGTGTTCTCCTAACAAACTATTACTTATAACTGCTATATTGGTTAATCCTGTTAGAATGTAGCTAACTATTAAGGTTAAGAATGATAAAATTACTTTAGCAAAGTATACTTTCTCTTTTTCATAAGGTAAGCTCGCTACAAATTTACCAAAATTAGTATGATATTCAACTCCAAAGATTAATAACGGGATCAAAGTTATTAAAATATAATACCCAATATTAGTTCCCTCGTTAAACATAGTTTCTTTTAACTTAATTTTACTAGATTCTAAATTTTCTTTTAAGAAAGTTAATGTTTTTGTATTACTAATATCTAATGCTGGAGGGTATATTTTATCTAGTTCTTCTTGTTTATCAAAATACTCCTTGCTACCCGGCTGTATTCGTGACCATTCTTTATACTTAGTAACATTATTCAGTTCTTCTTCTGTTAAATATTGTTTGTATTTTTCACTTTCACTACCAACAAGTACATTTAGATCCTCATTGTTAGTATAAAATGTCCATATTGGAGAACTTGGAAAATTATGTAAATATGCTCCAACTGCATAAGAATGTTTCATCTCATTTAACTTTTCTTTTGATAATTTTTCCTTATAATTTTTTTGATATTCTTCTTTTGACTTATACAATTCATGTGTTTTTTTATTTAATTCGTCATTAGATGTGCCTTTTCTAATTTCCAATTTCTTTGCTATTCCTGTTGTTAATTGAAAATCATAAACTGCAACTCCATTTTTTAATTCATTTAGTTGTTTATTAGTAGTTGTAGCAGCAAATGTCGAAAAAGCAATTAATAGTATAATTAATATTATTGAATATTGTTTCAAATATATGCGCATAATTTTTAAAATATCTTTACACATTTTCATCTTCCCCTTTACTATTTAATAAAAAGATATCCTCTAATGCAATAGGCAGTTTATCATATTGAAGAAGATCTTTATCTTGGATAATCTCCTGCGTAACTTCATAACTTCCCCTCATAATAACAACATAAACTCTTCCAATATTACTAATAATTCTTACGTCAGGATTACGACGTAACTCCTCTGATATTTTTTCTTGGTACACTAATTGATATTTACTATACTCATCCTTATTAACTTCTTCACTAACTCCAACTCCATCATCTAAATAGACAACCTTATCACTTATATTTTCTAAAGCATTTAATTGATGACTACTAATTAATAATCCAATCCCATCACTTTGAGCATC
>NZ_CAURMG010000075.1:0-4029 GCF_963525875.1 uncultured Gemella sp.
GAAACATTATGAGAAGTTCGCTGATGGAAGTGCTCAAGAAATTGATGTTCCTTATGATATTCCTGAGAATTGGGAGTGGGTGAGGGTTGGTAATATTTGTACTACAAATATTGGGCTGACTTTTAAACCGAGTGAAGTTCAAGAAACAGGAATACCTATCTATAAGGCTAATAATATTAAAAACGGGAAAATTAGCACACTAGATTTAGCCTTTGTATCTGAAAAAACGATAATAAAGGAAAATGAGTGGCTAAACAAAAATGATATTTTAATGGCTGTTAGAAGTGGTAGTAAGCAGCTTGTCGGAAAGACAGCTATTGTCGGAAATTTAAAGACGAAAACGAGTTTTGGTGCATTTATGTCAGTAATTCGTCCTATATCCGTTTACTCCACTTTTATGAACTATTTTTTTCAATCAAGTCATTTCAGAAGTCAGCTTGACGATGCAAACACAACTACAATTTTTCAAGTTACTCAAAAAATGTTAAAGGAAACTCTCCTCCCCCTTCCACCCCTCGCCGAACAAAAACGGATTGTTGCTCAAATTGAACGAGCCTTGAAAAAGGTTGAAATTTACGCTGAAAGTTATAATAGACTAGAACAGCTAGATAAAGAATTTCCAGATAAACTAAAAAAATCTATTCTTCAATATGCTATGCAAGGAAAATTAGTTGAACAAGACCCAAATGATGAATCAGTCGAAGTTTTACTTGAAAAAATACGAGCAGAAAAGGAAAAACTCTTCGAAGAAGGTAAGATTAAAAAGAAAGATTTAGAGATTTCAATTGTTTCCCAAGGAGATGATAACTCTTATTATGAGGAAGTACCAAATACTTGGCAACTTTTGAAATTAAAAAATTTATTGCAATTGGATAATGGAACTAAACAACAAAATGAACGTCTTATTTATTGGGATGCAAAAACTTTACGAGGGATTAAGGATGCTGAATTTAAAGAAAAAGGTAATAAAGTACATTCAAAAGATACAGTAATTCTTGTAGATGGAGAAAATTCAGGAGAGTTATTTATGATACCTAATGATGGATATATGGGGTCAACGTTTAAGAAAATTCACTATCTGGAAGTTGGGTCAAAGAAATATATAGATTTATATATAGACAGCAAAAAAGAACTTTTAAAAAATTCAAAAACTGGATCTGCAATCCCTCATCTTAATAAAACGTTATTTAAAGAACTTATAGTTGCCCTTCCTCCAATCCAAGAACAAAAACGTATATCAAGTAAAATCACTCAAATATTCTCACAAATTAACCAACTAATTTAGTATAATAGTCTTTTGTGCGGAGGAATTTCTATCAAACATAAGATAGGAGTTTTACGTTGAAAGATTTTGAATTATATTTGAAGAAAGCTGGTTTAGCTGAAAATACTGTACGCTCATACCTTTATGGTGTTCGATTTTTCTTGGAGAATTACGAACTCAGAATGGAAGATTTATTTGAATACAAAGGATATTTATTAGACAATTTTAAACCTAAAACTGTCAATTTGCGACTACAAGGAGTAAATAAATATCTGGCTTTTATTGGTCATGATGATTTGAAATTAAAATTTGTCAAAGTACAGCAAAAACCGTTTTTAGAAGATGTCATTAGCCATGCTGATTACCTTTTTCTTAAACGTAGTTTGAAAAAAGATGGTATTTTAAAATGGCATTTTGTCGTTTGGTTTTTAGGTGCAACTGGGGCTCGTGTAAGTGAACTTATTAAATTAAAAGTAGAACACGTCGAAGTAGGTTATTTTGATATTTACTCAAAAGGTGGGAAAATTCGTAGACTGTACATTCCTAGAAAATTAAGAAATAGTTGTCTTAGTTGGTTAGAATCAGAAAATCGCCGAAGTGGTTATTTATTTTTGAATAAATTTAACGAACCAATTACAGCAAGAGGAGTTGCTCAACAGTTAAAAAATTATGCCGATAAATACAAAATGAATCCTAAAGTAATTTACCCTCATTCTTTTAGACATTTATTTGCTAAGAATTTTTTAGCGAAGTATAACGATATTGCTTTGCTCGCAGATTTGATGGGACACGAAAGTATAGAGACTACTCGAATTTATCTAAGAAAAACAGCTACCGAACAACAAAATATTGTAGATAAAATTGTTAATTGGTAAAAAAATAACAGGTGGTCAAATTGACTATCTGCTATTTTTTTGTGATTATGGCTCTTATTATGGGAAGATACCTATGAATTGGGTACAGACAACATTAAATTATATAGGAATAATTAGTACTGGTAACACGCCATCTAAAAATAGCCCTGAAAACTACGGTGGCGAAATACCATTCTATAAACCTGCTGATTTATTACAAGGAGAACTATACAATGCAACTGAATATTTATCGGTTCTAGGAAATACAAAATCCAGAAAAATAAAAGCAGGTTCTATTTTAATAAATGGTATTGGAAATATTGGAATTGCTGGGATTGTTCGTGTTGATGGAGCGTTCAATCAACAAATGCATGGCATAGAAGTATTTAATTTTGTCAACTCAAAATTTTTACTTTTAGCTATACAGTCTGATTTTATGCAAAAACAATTCAAGAACAATACATCATCTACCACTATTCCTATATTAAACAAAACTAGATTTTCTCAAACTATAATTAATTTTCCAGGTATACGTACACAAAAATTAATAATTACTAAAGCTGAGAAACTTTTTGAAAAAGTAAGTCAATTTTAGCGACAATTCTCTTTTGTTCTAAAACTGAAGGAATACCTATTATTTTAGATTTTAGATACGAATAATGTCGAGCATAGCCCCTGTTCCTAACAAATAATAGCGTATAGTCTAAGTGGTATTTTAAAAATTTTGCAGATAAGCAAATTGGAGACAGAATTTTTACTCCGTCTGCACCAACAACAAAAGGGAAGTCTATAATCTTAAGATTTCTTGTATGGTCACCAAATATTACAACGTCTGTTTTATAGTCTAGAATCTTAGAAAAATTATTAGAAAATCCTTCAACTAATATTTTAGATTGACTAACTACTGGAATCTTGCCCTCTTTTACAATTTCAGACTGTTTTATTTGATAAGGCTTAGCTGAAATAGTTGTTACAATTTTTTCTAAAGGAGCTAGCAACCAAGTTGATCTTCTTGGAAAATCTATTTCAATTTTAATGTTATTCAGATAATAAGAGTTATCATCTCCTTGGGAAACAATTGGAATCTCTAAATCTTTCTTTTTAATCTTGCCTTCTTCGAAGAGTTTTTCCTTTTCTGCTCGTATTTTTTCAAGTAAAACTTCGACTGATTCATCATTTGGGTCTTGTTCAACTAATTTTCCTTGCATAGCATATTGAAGAATAGATTTTTTTAGTTTATCTGGAAATTCTTTATCTAGCTGTTCTAATCTATTATAACTTTCAGCATATTCATCTACTTTTTTTAAAGCTGATTCGATTACTTCTACTATTCGTTGTTGTTCGGATAGCGGAGGCAATAACATAGGAACTTCATATTTTAAAAATTTTATTGAAGCTAAATTTTTTATCGCTGAGCCTATAGAATGCTCTTTTAGTGTATTAATCAAACTCGTAAACATCCATTTAAAATACTGTGAATCTATTATATCTGAGTTTAACGTAAGTTTTAATAATGCTTGATTTATAACTCCATTATAATAATTTGAAGGTATTTGAAAGATTTCTCCAATAGTACCTGCACAAGATATTAAAACATCTCCTGCTTTTATTGAAAAATTTTTTAAACGTATATAATCACTCTCTTTTAACCAATAATCTCCATAATCTATAGTTTTTCTTATAGCATTACCTTGTTCATAAACCTTATATGTATGTTCTCCTTTCGGAACAAACATTGACTTTGTTATAGAACTACCAAAAGGACCTCTTTTTATTGAGCCATCTTCTAATGCACAAATGTCTGGTAAATAAACTATGGCCCATCCTTTAGGTATATTATGTTTAAACTCTTTTATACTTCCATCAGCGAACTTCTCATAATGTTTCCCATCATCACCACGAAATATCTCG
>NZ_CAURMG010000076.1:0-3823 GCF_963525875.1 uncultured Gemella sp.
ATACTTCTTCTTGCTTTAAATATGTTCTAATTTCTAAGTATATTTTACTTGAATGACTCAAAACAAGATATTTATTATTTGCCCATAACTTTTGACATTGAACTCTTTCTTCTTTATTATTCATTTTATCCTTTCGAAAACAGTTTATTTTTAATATTCATATTATATTATATCTTATACTTTTTTACTACATATCAATATCAAACTATATAAAAAATTCCTTATTAAGTTTTATCTTAATAAGGAACCTCTATATTAGTTTTCGTTGTATTAAATTTAACCATGTTCTTTTGATTTGCTACGTCTATACTAATTCTAAAAGACCAATGGTATATTTCCGTATAATATAATTCTAAAAATACCTATAATTGCCAAATGTATTGGATAATAATAGTAGAAGAACCACTTAGAACCAGTATGCTTACCTCTAGTACCATCATATCTCATTAATAATGGTAATGAAAGTAAAGTTGCAAACTGTAATACTCCATAAAATACATCTATAAAGATAATATAAATAGCTGCATAAACACTTATCCAGATAACATAGTCAAGTACTTGTTGTTTTTTATTACCTCTATGATTATGTAAGAAGAATGGCATCATAAGAGCAATTGCAGACCAATCAGCTATAAATGTTAATAAACAGAAAACAATAATAGCTAAAATCTTTAATGTATTACTTATCTTCTCACTTCTAAAGATTGCGATTAATAAAACCGACATCGCTAATGGGAATAAGACACTTGTTTTATTAAATATGCTTCCTGTAGTTATATCAAATGGTATTCCTAAACCGAAGCAAAAAGCAAAGTGACTGATAAAAGCAAAGCTCATAATTCTAAAGAAATATTTTTTAATATCTTTTGTATAATAACATCCTTCTGCGATAAAATACCACATAATCGGTGCTGTTAAACGTCCTACTATATGCATAAGTACTGGTATTGTTTCTTTAACTAAACCTGGATATAATAGCCATGCTAAATGATCAATTGTCATAGCAATTATAGCTATATATTTTAACTGAGTTCCATCAAATTTTAAATTCTTCATCTTCTTCCTTTCTATACTTTTTGATATTTATTTTTAAAATATTTTCTATTAATTAAGGATAATGAAAATTTTATTCTACCCTAGTATATAAAAAATATTATCATATTAACATCCATTGTGCAATTATTTATCTAAATTTCTTAAAATTGTGCTACCACCTTATATAATAATGTTATCAATAAAAAAATGAGAATGACTCAAAAATCGTGGTTTCATAGAAATCGATTTTGTCGAGTCACCTCCGCACAGATTATTAGATATCTAAAAAGCTTTTAAAAAGCGAATTTAGATATCAATAAACCACTGCGTCTATGAGTTCATATATGAACTTTGTTAAATTTTAGAACTTTTTGGGTAACATCACTTTTTATATTATCTTTCCTTTATCAAAATACCATCTTTCATTCGATAAACATGATCGCATTTTTCAATCATTCTATTATCATGTGTTACCATAATAATTGATTTGTTTTTTTCTTTACACTCTTTTGATAGTAACTCTACGACTTCAAACGCTCTATCTGAATCAAGACTTGCTGTAGGTTCATCAGCTAAGATAATTACCGGATTATTGTAAAGAGCTCTAGCAATAGCTAATCGTTGTCGTTCACCACCTGATAAGTCTTTCGGTAATTTATTTTCTAAATGATCTATTCCTAATTCTTTAAAAAGAGATTTTTGATCTTGAAGTTTTTGTCTTTTTTGCTTATTTATTCTATCAACTAATTCTAACTGTTGTTTTGCAGTTAAAAACGGAACCAAATTAGATGCCTGCAGAATAAATCCAATATCGTTAAATCGTAACTTTGACCTTTCTTTCTCAGACAAATTAGTATAATCTTTTCCGTTAATAATTATTTGACCTCTAGACGGAGTTTGTAAACCTCCAGCTAAAGTTAAGAAAGTTGATTTACCTGAACCTGATGGACCGATAATCGCAATAAATTGACCTTCTTCTATTTTAAAATTGGTTTCTTTCAGAGCTTCTATTTCTTTATTTCCATCCTGATATGATTTAGTTACATTTATAAATTCTAATACATTCATATGACACCTATCCTATTGCTTTTAATGGATCAATTTTTCTAATAGCTAAAACAGAGAATAATGTTCCAACTAAAGAAAAAATAATCAAACTAACGAAGATAATACTGTAATAAAGTCCATTCCCTAAAAATGGTACTGCTGATGGTAATACTAGTGATGTTACCCACGTTCCAACCAGACCTAGTATACTTCCAACTAATGAAAGTAAAAATGTTTGAGATAAAACAGAAGTTCCAATAATTCTATTCGATATTCCTTGGGCCTTCATTATTCCAAAAATAGGTGTTTTCTGAATAGTAAGTACATACATGAAAATACCAATAATAATTGCAGAAATCACTATTAGGAAACCTATCATTAGTCCAAATGTTAAAATTTGAGCACTATAACCAGGTAATTCATTAATAAAATCAGCTATACTAACTTTTTGGAAAATAGAGCTGTCATAATTCTTTAATTCTCCTTTTACTACGAAAGCATTAATCATAGGATTATCAGTAGTTTTACTTACACCATATTTTAAAATTTGAAAATCATTAATATTCATATATATGACTGGAGCTACATTAAATCTGGATTTTTCCGTGTAACCTACTATTTTTAATTCAATATCTGAGTTAGCAGTCTTAATAGTATCACCTATAGAATACCCTTCTTTTTCAGACAAACTTTTTTCAATAACAACTTCATTTTTAGATTCAAAAGTTCTTCCTTGTATTACTGGTGGAATTAAAAAGCTTCCATTATTCACTCCAAAAATACTGATTTTTTGTTTAACATCCTCATTTGAACCCTTCTCAGTTTTAGAAACTGTAACCATTTGACTAAAAGGTTCAACATTATCTGCAAATAAAGATTCTTTATCTGATAATTTTAGATTAGATAAACCAATAGTTTTATTTGCTTCTGAAGAAAGCAATACTGTATCCGCCTTCCAATGATCAATTGAAGATCTATTCTGGTCTATCAATCCAAAAGCTAATCCTGATAAGAAATACATTAAATAAGAAACCAGTGTAAGAAGTCCTACTATCAGACTATACCTTAACTTAGCATCCTTTATTTCATTAATAGCTAAAAACATTTTTTCTCCTTAAAATATAAAATTTTTGTTCATAAATAATAAATTGTATTACACTAAGCATATAGAATAAAACTTGTAAAGTCAAATTATTAAACTATAATGTATATCTATTAACTCTTCAGTTTTTATTTTAGTACTACGATTTAATTAAAATAACTAAAAAGTCTCTTAGCACTTCCTAATAATATTTATAAATTAATATCTTATGATTATAATATTCATGTAACAAATATAAAAAATCGAAGTTAATTTTTTAACTTCGATTTTTTACTATTACTCAATATCCCTAGAGTAATTGTATTTGATATAATAATAGTCATGCATTTAATGCATTAATACTATTATTTTCCCCTATACTACCTTTAAACATATTATACACCTCTTACAGTTTTTCTGCAAGGATTTAATGGAAATAGTACATATTTGTCAAATATATTGTTAAAACATATAATATTTTAAAAGCATAAAACATCTCTAATTAAATATGAACAATATGTAAATCTGTTCTAAGTATATAAAAAAGCAAGGTGAAAATCACCTTACTTTCAATTTTAATTCAAAATTATTTAACGATAGATGTAACAACACCTGAACCTACAGTACGTCCACCTTCACGAATTGAGAAACGAGTTCCTT
>NZ_CAURMG010000077.1:0-3518 GCF_963525875.1 uncultured Gemella sp.
ATCCTGAGTTGTTGTATTAGTATACCCTTGCTCTATAAATAGTAGCATTGCAGCAGCCATAATTTCGGCACGTCGTATTTCCGGTTCTTTTACATCTCGCATTTTATACCTCCTATTTAAAGGATATCACGCAACTGACATTTTGTCAATTATGTTTTCTCATTTCTCTTGAATTTTATGTAGTTTTTAATTCCCAAAGTAAATTCCAGTTTAAATAAAAAACTGGAATTTAACCTAAAACTATTTTTTAAACTGGAACTTAAGTTGAGACTAAGTAATCATGAAAAGATATTTGTCTAACTTTATTACGTTATTTTAAATTCTCTTTATAATGTTAAACGAGCTCCAGTTTTTAAAAATCTTAATTCTATCTTTATACTTCATAAAATTAGTTTTATACTGAGAGATGGTGTGGTATCCTGTGAGGATAATGTGGCATCGCTACTTTTCCCACATTATCCAAGTCACGCCATCAGAGGCTCAATGTCAAACTAATTTTTAATAAAAATCATTGCTTTTCTACATCATTTATGCTAGAATGGAAATATAAAAGAGAGAGCCGTTTTAAAGACGGTAGCTCCAGTTAATTGATTATAAAAATAACCATCTAACCTGCTAAAGTTAAAGATGGTTATTTTTTATTGTCTTTTTTTAAAGCTACAATATATGCACTAACTACTGAAACAATCAATAGATTTATTCCAATAATCGTCTGTACAATCTCGTAAGCTGACAACTTGCTACTCCTTTCATCCAGATTTTGATACTTATGAGCATAAGCATCATCTCCTTTCATATTGAAGTAGCCGCCATCTTCATCGGAAGCGTCGAACTCCCTAACTTCTCTCTCCAATTTTGATTATATCAAATTAAACTGTGATAATCAACTATTTGTGGATACGCTTTACAGCTAGTATTTTAAATGTTAATTCTCAAAGTAAATTCCAGTTCAAATAAAAAACTGGAATTTAACCTAAAACTATTTTTTTAACTGAAACTTGAGTTGAGACTTCAATGGTGTCATTCCCAGTATCCTAAAAAGAGCTAGATAATAAAATACTAATAGATTTCTTTATTATTTACTACAATTTTTCTAAAAATTCTTTGATTTCAAATGTTAATGATAATTCTTAATTTAAAATTGACCAATAACAACAGCAGTAGCTCTATCTAATGTGATTGAATCCACTGCATCTAATAATTCATTATAATAAAAACCATCCTCTAAACCTGTTTTATCTGATAATGCAAAAACTTCAATTGTGTATCTATGATCCTTATCAGGTGGGGTTGGTCCAACAAAAATTGAGTCAATCTCAGTAAAATCCATCCCCAATAGTGGACTAGAAAAACTATTTTTCCCCTGTTTAATAGAACTTTTATAGTCTAAACTGTAGTTTTCAGGAATAATAACCTCATTATCCACTACCTCTATATCAGTGACAAGCCAATGAATCCATGGGAACGAACAAACTGGAATAGCATCATAGTCTATTAATGTAATAGCTACATACTTTGTTCCTTCTGGCAACTCTGTTATCTCAAACGGAAATGAACGTACTGGATTATTCTTAATAACATCACCAGATTCTGCTTCTTTCCCAAATCGTTTAGGTAAAATATTTTCATTAAAAGGTAAGTTAATCTTCATTTTCAATCTCCTTTACAGATAAAATTAAATAATATATGAATTATATTATAAATTCAATAAACATGTCAAGAGTGAAGGAAATTCGCCAAAAAGCTAGACAAACTTATTAATTCCTCAAATAATAGAGTGATTCTAAAAAAGCTTTTATAAAGTTATATTTACATATCGATAAACCACTGCGTCTATGAATTCTCATAAAAATTTTGAATCAAGCCCTTTGTTTTTCGCCTAAATATACCATAGTTTTAGGCGATTGTTAAGAACTTAGGCGATTATTTATATTCTTTGCTTTGTACTTTTAAGTTAGTCATATCAATAACTATTCTAATTGGTAACTAATCAACGGCTTATTTACTAAAGTTATTCATCCTCATCCTTTTCTTGCCATCTCACATTTGCAACTGCAGCCGAGACAAAACCTAATATTAAGAATGCAGCTATAACAATTTTTATCATAATTTTTTCTCCTAAATGTATTATTAACTTCTAATTTACTCAAATTTTAAAACTTCTTTATTCGTAATGTTTATAACCCTAGTTGCAACATTATCGATAAATTCCATATCATGACTGACCATAATTAGTATGCCAGGATATTTCTTTAATATCTTCTCTACCGCTTCTATCGTAACAACATCTAAAAAGTTAGTTATCTCATCTAGCAACAATACATCTGTTTTTCTAAAAAGTAAACTTACGAAATAAAGTTTAACTTTCTCCCCTTTGCTTAAGACTTCTATCTTTTTATTAATATCATCTCCTCTAAAATTTAGCAAAGCTAGTATATTTCTAAGTTCTATATCATTTAGTGAAGTTGATTCTTTAACAAATTCAAACAACGTTTTTTCTTCCTCAAAAATATCAAATCTATTTTGTTTGAAATACGCTACTTGTAAGGAACTAGGAATGGACTCCTTCACATAATTTAGAAAAGTAGTTTTTCCAGAACCATTTTTTCCTTTAATTAAAATCTTATCTCCACTGGTAAACGTAAAACCAGGTGAATTCCAAAGAAACTTTCCATCTATTTCACAATTTTTCTCGTCAATACAAAAACTCTTCTTATGAGTTTCTTTAAATATTTCTAGAAATTCAATGTCATATTTATCTTTTAACGGCTTAGGTTTAATATTAGCCTGTAACTTATCTTCTTGTCTTGATATTTTCTTCTGTAATCTCTTTTGATTTTGTGAGATTTTTGTTTTTACTCCTATAATTCTATAATCTGATCCACTCATGTTCTTTGGCTTTCCAGATTTTTTCCCCTGTTCCTCTTTCATCTCTTGAATGCTTTTCTTTATCTTCTTAGTTTCTTTGTTGTACTTTTGAAGTTCAGCTTCATACTCAGTAGTCTCAATTTCTTCTTGAAGCTTGTACTCGTGATAATTCCCATTAAATTCTCTCACAGTATTATTTTCAATTATCCATAACTTTGTACAAACATTATTTAAGAAATTTCTATCGTGACTAGCAATACAAAAAGTCGCTAGAGTTCTTTTTATAAGATTAGCTATTTTGTTAGCATTATTATAATCCAAGTAAGTTGATGGTTCATCTAGTAAATATAGCTCAACATTCGATAACAAACTACCTCTAATCTTAGTTACAACAACTTCTCCTCCACTCTTTCTAAGAAGAGAATTTTCTCCAAATTCTAAAAACTCTGATGAAATATTATTTTTGTCTTTAACTAAATCATCAATATATTTTAACAGCGTTGTCTTTCCTGAACCGTTTTTCCCTATTAAACCAATAATATCACCAGTATTTATACTCAATTTTTCTATTTTAAATAATATCTTCCCTTGTTTCTCAAACTCTATGTTTTTAATATTTAATATTTGCATACATTAACTCCTTTTTAATA
>NZ_CAURMG010000078.1:0-3285 GCF_963525875.1 uncultured Gemella sp.
ATATCGTGAATTTTTTTGTAATTTTTTATGCATTTAACTTTACAATTTAGGAAAGAATTCAAAATTAACATTGTAAGGATTTTTGTTCAAACTAGTTATTATCTTATCACTTACTAAAAGCTCATTAAGATACTGTTCCAATCCTATTATGCGTTCTTCTGAAAAATTACTCAAAATGCCAACTTCAGCAAGACTAAAATCTTTATACTCATTCGATAAGTAGCTTTCTTCAGTTTCCCCTTTTTTAAAACTACTCCCAAAAGACTTTTGATATATTCCTAAAAAACTCTTAATACCATGCAATCCGGCCTCTTTTACTATAATCTCTTCTCCCACATAATAACCAATAGAAAGCAACTCCGCTATACGAGTAAATATATCATACTCAGAGACTATCCTTTTTATTATTCCAGTAAATGCTGCTTTTTTTATCGCCGTCTTCTTCACATTTCTGAGATATTTCTTCATACGAGTATTATACAATTCTTCGTCTTTTTCTTTATCCATGAAAATATCTATTTCACCTATCAAATATATAGGTGCCGCATTAAAAACAACACTATTTTTCACATCATATTCAATTGCTACACGTTGCGAAATACTACCTCCTAATGAATGCCCTGTTAAGATAATATTATCCCCGTATTTCTTCCTCATACGAGTATAAAACCTATAGCAAGACGTTAGATGTTCCCCTTGTCCTAAGCATATCCCAACAACATCTGCATACATATCTTTTTGTCTATCAAAATAAAAATTTGTCCCTGTATAAGCTAGAATGTAATTTTCTTCAACTGTATTTTTAAACAGCGCACCGCTGCTACCTGTCTTCTCATCATAAAAACTTACTACATATTCTAACTCTTCAGGAAAACTCCCTACTGTTTTTTGTAAATTTATATATTCACGTATCATCACCTTCGGAACTTTTATCTTATCCATAGCTTCTATATGATACACTACAAACGATGCATAACTAGATATTTCAAACAACCTATCCATTACTACTCCTATAAATTCATTAATCATTTTTATTATCAATTAGTATTCTATCACAAATAAGAAATATTTCCTATTTTATAAATATAAAGACTTTAATTTATTACTTTTCCCTTAAATTTTTTTCTTTTATAATAAGTTTGACTTTATAATTGATTATTGTTTTCAGTTATCTGTTTAAAACTTTATTATTTTTTGATATAATGAGTATGTAATTTTAATTAATACGGGATTAACCTATCTTACTCCCGCACCCTAAGAGGAGGTTTAATTATGAAAATTTTACTTGCTTATTCTAGCAAAACAAAAAACACAAAAAAAGTAGCTGAAGCTATCTATGAACAAATAAAAGATCAAGCAGAAGTGGACCTACTTGATATAAAAAAACAAAGAAAAAAACTTGAAAAAGAATATGATTTTTATATACTAGGAGCCTGGACCGATAAAACAAACGCTAACAAAAATATGCAACGTTTTATAGATCAACAACAAATCCATAATAAGGATGTAGCATTATTTTTAACTTGTGGTGTGCCTCGCGAGCATTATCATGCCGATGATTCTATAAATAACTATATTGCATTCATGGAAGAAAGAAATAATAGAATCCACGAAACTTTTGTGTGTCAAGGTAAGGTTGATCCAAAAGTAATAATAGTATTTAAAATTCTTACTTGGCGTGATCCTAACTTCATCCATAAAATGACACCAGACCTTGCTGATATGGTTAAAGAATCGCGTTCACATCCAGATATAAAAGATTTGACAGATGCCCAAGATTGCTTTGATAACTTATTAAATTATAAAATAACTCATGCGACAGTATAGTGGGAGTGACTCGAAAATCGCGATTTCGAAGAAATCGATTTTGTTCGAATCACCCCCGCACAGTTTATTAGATATCTAAAAAGCTTTCATAAAGCTAATTTAGATATCAATAAACCACTGCGTCTATGAGTTCTCATGTACACTTTGTTAAATTTTAGGACTTTTGGGTCAGCCCCATATAATTCACTGATAATAATACAACGACGACTTAAGGGGATGATTTATAGGAAACCATTTCCTCTTAGTCGTTTTTCTTTTTTACTAATATCCATAAACTTAATTCGATAACTCATTCCCATAGCACACAAACTTTAAATAGTGAAGTTATTTTTTCATCAATTAGGACTCTTACCACTATAAATTAACCAAACTATTTTAATTAATATATATTTATTTATAAGTTTACTTCATAAAATACACAACCTCACTAAACCTATAACAATAAACATCTTCTCGACTATAACTTATTCTTAAGAGTTACAACCACTATCTCTTATATAAACAACTCGCCCTAACTTTAAAACTTATAATTTCACTATTACTTAAAAATATTTTGACTTTCATTAAAAATAGTTGTAGAATAACTACAGTGATGTATAACTTCATCATAAAACTAAATATTTAAATTTTAGCTATAGAATTTCTTAGGAGGAATTATGATAAAAAAAGAATTTAATAGCCTTTTGAAAAGTAAAGGGTTAATTATCACCATGGCTATCGTTCTTCTGGTACCAATTTTATATGCAGGAACTTTCTTAAAAGCAGTCTGGAATCCATATAATAATACCGGAAATATGAAAGTCGGAGTGGTAAACTTAGATAAAAAAGTCGACCTTGATGGGAAAACTCTAGAAGTCGGAAATTCAATGGTTGAAAAATTAAAAGAAAATAAAAAAGTAAATTGGCAATTCGTCGATAAAGAAACAGCTGATAGAGAATTACGTGAAGGAGATTACTACATGGTAGTTACCATTCCCGAAAACTTCTCTAAAAACGCTAGCTCATTATCAAACGAAAATCCAGAGAAAATGAACATTGATTTTACTACTAACTTTACAAAGAGTAAAAATGGTGAAAAAATCATGGAAACTGTAGCGAGTAATTTAACAAACACAGTTAAAGATCAAGTTGTAAAAACTTATACAGCAACTCTATACAGTAAATTTTCTGAACTAGGTTCTTCACTTCAAAAAGCTGCAGATGCTACAAACCAATTAAACAATGGGCTTGGTCGTCTTAGCGAAGGTGGACAAAAACTTAGTGGCGGTATTAATCAACTTACTGATGGTTCTGGTCGTCTTGCCGCTGGACTTGGTCGCCTTAGCGAAGGTGGACAAAAACTTAGTGGCGGTATCGATCAACTTGCCGCAGGTTCTGGTCGTCTTACTGCAGGGCTTGGTCGTCTTAGCGAAGGTGGACAAAAACTTAGTAACGGTGTTGACCAACTTGCTGATGGTT
>NZ_CAURMG010000079.1:0-3203 GCF_963525875.1 uncultured Gemella sp.
AAACAAAGAATAGCCCTAGCTCGTGGAATTATTAGAGAGAAAAAAGTAGTGCTGTTAGATGAGATAACGTCTAATTTAGATAAGGATAATGCAGAAAAAATAGAAGAACTTCTATTAACTAATCCAGAATTAACTGTAATTCTAATAACGCACAGACTAGATAATAACTCTGAACAAAGATTCACAAATGTATTGAGATTATAATTTCCTAGGAAATAAATTTGCTAGCCATTTTTGAAGTCAAATAAAAAGTAATAAATATCCCAATCTTACAAAAGTGTAAGGTTGGGAGCTTTTTTGTAAGGAAAATCGATAGAATCTGTAAGAAAAGTAAGGTAGAATATAAATATAAACAACGAGGAAGTTGTAGAAAAGTTCGAACTAGGAAGATAAGATAAAATAAAAAGAATTCAGGAGTGATAAAAATGTTATTAGAAGTCAACAATGTAAGAAAAGTTTATACAACAAGATTAAGTACTCAAAGTACAGAAGCGTTAAAAAATGTAAATTTTGCAGTAGATAATGGTGAATATGTAGCGATTATGGGAGAAAGCGGAAGCGGTAAAACTACCTTATTAAATATTATCGCAACATTCGATAAAGCAACGTCAGGAAATGTGAATTTAAACAATTTAGATTTAAGCAAGTTGAAAGATAAAGACTTAGCGAATTTCCGTCGTGACAATCTAGGATTTGTCTTCCAAGATTTTAACCTACTGGATAATTTCTCTATAAAAGATAATATCTTATTACCGTTAGTGCTAGCTAATAAAAAATATAAAGATATGGAACAAAGATTAGAGAAAGTAACTAAACCTTTAGGAATTGATAAGTTAATCAATAAGTTCCCATATGAAGTATCTGGTGGTCAACGTCAAAGGGTTGCTGTAGCTCGTGCGATTATTACGAATCCAGCATTAATCTTAGCGGATGAACCCACAGGAGCATTGGATTCAAAATCAACAGATCAACTGTTAGAAGTTTTTGAAAAACTTAATAATGTAGGACAAACAATAATTATGGTTACGCACTCTGTGAAAACAGCAGCTCGTGCTAAACGTGTATTATTTATTAAAGATGGGGTAGTTTTCCATGAACTTAGAAAAGGAAATGCGACTACGAGTGAGATGTTCCAAAAAATTAATGACACGTTAACTTTAATGCAGGCAGGTGAGTAAGATGAGCTTCTTTTATAGCAAATTTGCTTTAAATAACCTTGTAAAAAACAAACGATTTATAATACCTTATGTATTATCTACAATTTTCACAATAATGTCGTTTTATATTTTGTCATCTCTGGCATTTGGGGATAACTTAAACAAACTTCCAAACGGTATTGAGGCGACAAAACAGGTATTAAGTCTGGGAATAATTGTAATAGCGATTTTTTCTACAATATTCTTATTTTACACTTACAGTTTTTTAGTAAAACGTAGGGTAAAAGAATTTGGATTGTATGCCGTGTTAGGTATGACAAAAAAACAAATAGCGAAAATTTTAGTGCTAGAAACGATTTTTATCGCGATAACTACCATAGTAGTGGGTATTGGATTAGGTATTTTATTCGATAAACTTATGCTGTTAATACTATTGAAATTATTCTCAGCAACGGTTACTTTCGGTTTTAGTATTACGCCGATAGCTATAGTATTCTCAGTATTATTATTCGGAGGAATATACTTCTTATTATTACTTTATACTGTTATAAAAATAGCTAGACTTAGAATAGTAGCTCTATTAAAAGATGAAAATAAAGGTGAAAAAGAACCGAAATCAAGATGGATTTTAGCGATAATCGGTTTAGCATTAATCGGTTATGGTTATTATACAGCGCAAACGGTAGAAAATCCTATAAAAGCAATAACAGTATTCTTCTTTGCCGTAATTGCAGTAATTATAGGTACATATTTAGTGTTCATGGCAGTAAGTATTACAGTACTAAAAATCATGAAAAACAATAAAAACTTCTACTACAAACCTAAAAACTTCATCAGCGTTTCTGGATTATTATACAGAATGAAGAGAAATGCGGTAGGATTAGCGAATATCTGTATATTATCTACAATGGTTCTTGTAACTATGGGAACAACTTCAGCGTTATATGCAGGTATGGAAAAATCTTACAACGAAAGATTTCCAAAACAATTAATGGTCGCAGGTTATCATTCTACTAGTGATAAATTGAAAGAAATTGAAAATAATGCAAAAACAGCAGCTAAAGAAGCGGGAACTGAAGTGGAAGATATGGTTTCATATAATTCAGTACCGATGGTAGGAAGACTATCGAATGATAAATTCAAGGCAGAAGCTAATCTAGGGGTTGACTTAGCTAATGTGAAAATGATAACTGTCCTTGAATTAAAAGATTATAACAAGGTAGCTAATAAAAATAAAACATTAGAAAGTAACGAAATTTTCTTACATATTGATAAAAAAGGTAATTATGACCACAATACTATTTCACTAAATGGTAGTGAGTATAAAATTAAAGAAAAATTATCAGAGTTTCCAGGAGCAATAGGTTCAGCAGCAGCGAATATTATTGATACTTACTACGTTGTTGTAAAAGATGATAAAGAAGCGGAAAAAATAGCTACACAATTAGCTGCGAGAATGGACGAACTTAGTAAACAAAACCCAGATAGTAGAGGAATAAGTATAGCAACTGGAACAGCTACAGTTCAAAACTACGTTGCATTTAATATTAAAGACACTACTAAAGAAGCTAAGGTAATCGAAAGTTTTAAAAAATTAGAAAAACAAGTGGGAATAGAAATAGAAGGGAAAGATGAAAATAAACTTACATTTAGAGGAGTCTTTGCATCATTCCTATTCATCGGGGTGTTCATAAGTTTAATATTTGTAACATCTCAAGTGGTAATCATGTACTACAAACAAATCTCAGAAGGATATGAAGATAAAGGTAACTTTGAAATCATGAGAAAAGTAGGTATTACAGATAAACAGATTAAACAATCAATAAGATCGCAAGTACTGTTAATCTTCTTCTCACCATTAATCATAGCGACACTACATACGATAGTAGCATATCCATTTATCGAGAAAATCTTAAGATTATTCTTAATAACAGATAGCAGCATATTCTTACAGGCGCTTGCTGTGACGATCGTAGTCTTCGCAATCTTCTATCTAATAGTTTATGCAATAACATCAAAAATTTACTATAGAATTATAAAAGAATA
>NZ_CAURMG010000080.1:0-3167 GCF_963525875.1 uncultured Gemella sp.
AAAATGCAAACATTATTGCTGCAGAATTTGTTAGTATGACTCAACAAATAGTTTCACGATTTTCTAAACCGAGGGAAACACTTGTCATCACCTTAGGAAAATTAGAAAGTTCTATTGAAGAAGCTAGTATTACGGGAACTATTAGACATTTTAATAAAGAACTTCATAAAATGGTGCTAACTAAACTTCAAAACTTATGCAAAGCATTAGAAAGTGAATATTCTGGAACTAATATAGAGTTTATATATTATGGTGGTTATCCACCTCTTATAAATCATAAAAAAGGAACAGTAGAAATACAAAAAGCAACTTCTAAGATTCTTCCAGATATTAAACAGTTGGAAATTGAACCACTTATGATTGGAGAAGATTTTGCATATTATGTTGAAGAAGTCCCAGGAGCATTCTTCTTAATCGGTGCTGGTAATTCTACCTTCGCTAAGTATCCACACCATCATCCAAATTTTGATTTTGAAGAAGAAGTAATGAAACAAACAGCTTCAATATTCTTAACATTAGCATTTGATTCCGCTAATGTAATAAAAAATCTTAAGGAGGAACAATAGATATGAACACATATTTAGTTACTATCTACGGTAAAGGTGGACACGGAGCTGAACCTCATGAAGCTATCGATACAACTGTTATTACTGGTGAATTTGTTAGAAAAACTACAAAATATAAAAATATAGAGATAATCTCTATAAAAAGTGGTGATGCTTTTAATGTAATCTCAGGTAAGGCAGAAATTATTTTAAAAACCTATAATTTAAAACAATTAAAAACAATACTATCTTCACTTCTGGTATATTATGGTGAGCAGACTAGATTTGAAATAATAGAAAATTAAAAAGACTGAGCGTGGCTTGAAATCAGGATTTCATAGAAATCTTCAAGTTACCTCAGTCTTTATTTATAATTTATTGTCCTAGTATTTCCTTCACCCTTTTTTGCAATTCAGGTACTACTTTTTCAATAAACCATGGATTTTTGTTATGCCATCTAAAATTTAACGGAGAAGGATGAACAATCGGAAAATAACGTGGTAAATATTGTTTATAATTAAATACAGTTTCCGTTAAATTTTGTTTTTTATCATTTCCCAAGTAATAATCTTGAGCATATTTACCCACAAGAATAATAAGTTCGAGATTAGGCATGAGCTCTAAAACTTTAGAATGCCATTTAGTTGCAAAGTCCTTACGTGGTGGTAAATCTCCACTCTTACCTTTGCCAGGATAATAGAAATCCATCGGAACTACACCTATTAAACCAGATTTATAAAATATCTCATCATCTATCCCCATCCACTCACGAAGCTTAACTCCACTTTTATCATTGAAGAAGATTTTACTCTCTTGAGCTTTAATACCAGGAGCTTGACCTACGATTAATATTTTAGCCGTGCTTGGGGTAGAAAATAAAGGTTCTATTCCTTCATCTGTGTATTTTTTATTATCACTATCTGCCATTATTTCTTTTTTCAATTGTTCAAAACTATCCATATTTTTCCCTCTAAAAATTATTTTCTAATTAACTCAACTACCGCTTCAACCGCCGCTGTTCCTGGGAACATATCCACTGGTTGAATACGTCTAATTTTATATTTTCTTGTTAACACTTTTAAGTCACGTGCTAATGTAGATGGATTACAGCTCACATAAACAATTTTCTTAGCGTCAACCGCTAATAAGTTTTTAGCTAGTGGTCCAAGTCCTACACGTGGTGGGTCTACTATTGCAACATCAAAGTTAATTCCTTTTTTCTTCCAACGTGGAACTATTTTATTAGCATCTCCTGCAACATAAGTACAATTTGTTAAGTTGTTTAGTTTCACATTGTCATTAGCGTCGTTAATCGCAGATGGAATAATATCTACACCATATACTCCTTTACAATTACGGCTAACATATTGTCCAATTGTTCCAACTCCACAAAATGCATCTAATACAACATCTGTTTCTTTTAGTGCAGCAAATTCTACTACTTTATCATAAAGTTTTTTAGTTGCTGGCGGGTTTAATTGGAAGAATGATTTAGCCGAAAGTTCATACTTAATATCACCGATTTTTTCAACGATATAATCTGAACCGTATAAAGTTACACTTTCTGTTCCCATCACTAAATGATCTTTATCATTAGTAATATTTAATATAATACTTTTAACGATTCTTTCACGCTTAAGTTCATTAACGACCTTATCCATGTTTTTAATCTTATCAGTATTCGCTACAAATGTTACTTGAACATCTCCATTATAGAATGAAGTTCTTGTAGCAATATACTTCACACCATAATTCTTTTTGTTTGTAGAAATTTCTACTTTATATTTTCCTAGTAATTTCTTAGCTAAATTTGTTATTTTATTACCATTCTCATGCAATGCTAAATCTTCATTGATTTCAACTAAATCGTTAGAACCTTCTTTATATAACCCTGCAATAACACGTCCATTTCTAACAGCTAGTGGAAATTGGTTTTTGTTACGATACCCTTCTGTTACAGGACTCGCTAATGTTTTTAGAACTAATTTATCAGGTTTTGGTAGTCTATAATACTTATCGAATGCATCTAATAAAATTGTACGTTTGTATTCTAATTGTTTTTCATAACTAACATGAGCTAAACCGTATGCTCCACTTTCAGCATATTCTTTTTTAATTTCTACTCTATGTGGACTAGGTTCTTTTACTTTAACAAGTTTTCCAATAATATATTTTGGTGTCTCTTCTACTATTTCACAAACAATAACCTCATCAGGTAGAGCACCTTTTACAAAAGTAATTTTCTTTTTATAATATCCTATCCCCTCACCATTTATTCCTATTTTCTTAATTGTAAGTAAGACGTTTAATTTTTTACCGTTTTTATTTTTCATCGTATCCTCATTCATGAAGATAAGCTGAGTAAAAGCAAAACACTCCCACTTCAGCTTATCCAATTCTACTATTATTTTATAGTTTTAATTTCGTTATCTAATTCTTCTACTAATGCTATTAATCTATCAATTTGAGTTAAATCAACTTTTTCAGGTTCAATATTTTCTAACTCACTTGCAAAATCTTCAAATTTCGTTTTTAATTCTTCTAAAATATTATTAGGCATAACATTCTCCTTTTTTGTTCTCTATTCCATTATAATATAAATTCACAAAAATTCAACTCATA
>NZ_CAURMG010000081.1:0-2936 GCF_963525875.1 uncultured Gemella sp.
ATACGTTCAAATTCATCATTATCTTTGAACTCAATTTCAATCTTACCTTTTTTATTACGACCTTGTTTAATCGTTACAGACGTTCCAAGACGCTTTTTAAGAATATTTTCTTGTTCTTCTATAAAAATATCCTTAGCCTTAAGTTTCTTAACCTCTTTCGGTTTCAATAACTTTGCTACATATTCTTCTAATTCACGAACAGACATTTTTCTTTCAATTACTAAACTACAGACTTCTTCCATAGTTTTTTTAGTTTTTAATGAAAGTAATGTTCTTGCATGCGCAGCGCTTATCAACCCTTGCTCCAGATTGATTTTAATTTCTGTAGGTAATTTTAATAAACGTAAGCTATTAGCAATGTACGGTCTACTTTTACCAAGTTTAGTAGCTAATTCTTCTTGAGTTAACGACATTTTATCCATCAAGTTTTTATAACTTTCCGACTCCTCTAAAGCTGACAAATCTTCACGTTGTAAATTTTCTAAGACCGCAAAAACCATCATTTCTTCATCTGTCATCTCTTTAATAATGACCGGAATTTCTTTTTTCCCTAAGAGTTCAAAAGCTCTATAACGGCGCTCACCTGCTATAATGTAATAACCTTTTATCGCTTTTTTTACAATAATAGGCTGTAATAAGCCATTTTTTTCAATAGAATCTTTTAGCTCATTTAATTTTTCTTCATTAAAATAAGTACGTGGTTGATACGGATTTTTTTTTATTTTATCTAATGAAATTTCAACTATTTTATCATTATCAGAAACTAATTCAACATTTTCAGTAGCGAAAATGGCATCAAGACCACGCCCTAAACCTTTACCAAATTTCTTAGCCACGTTCAATCACCTCTTTAGCTAATGATACATATTGTTTAGCTCCATTAGAATTTTTTGCATATTCAATAATAGGTTCCCCGAAACTTGGTGCTTCACTTAAACGTACAGTTCTAGAAATTACTGTATCAAATGCTTTTTCTTTAAAATGAGCTCTAACTTGCTCTGCTACTTGGTTAGATATATTTGTTCTACTATCAGTCATAGTAAGTAATACACCAAAAATATCCAATTTAGAATTCAAATGCTTCCTAACTATGTTAAATGTATTCATAAGCTGGCTAAGCCCTTCTAAGGCGTAGTATTCTGTTTGTACTGGTATTATTACTCCATCTGCTGCTGTTAGTGAATTTAGTGTAATAAGTCCTAATGAAGGAGGACAATCAATTACTACAAAATCATAATCTTCTTTTATCTCAGAAATAGCATTTTTCATACGTTGTTCTCTACTAATAGCAGAAACAAGTTCTACCTCAGCTCCCGCTAAAGCAATGCTAGAAGGAACAATATCTAAATTATCATATGCTGTTTTTATAATTACATCATTAATATCAACTTCATCAACTAATATATTATAAATTGATTGACTAATACTTGCTTTATCAATACCAACACCACTAGTAGCATTTGCTTGTGGATCAGTATCTATTAATAACACTTTATTTTTTAAATGTGCTAGGGATGCTGCTAAATTTATTGAAGTTGTAGTTTTACCTACACCACCCTTTTGGTTACATATCGCTAATATTTTCATCATTTACCTCTTTATCCGAAAATCTAGGAATAGTCACTTTAATAACTATACTCTCCATATTTTCTTCTTCTTCTTTATTAAGATTAACATTATATTTCTCTTCTAACTTAGCTATTTCTTTTACAAGCTTAGCTATGATTTTTTGTCCATCATAATTAAAATTACTATTAAACACTTTAATATCTTTTTTTATCTTTAAATAAGTATCTATCTTTTCTTCAGTTTGAGAGACATTTAAGTTTTGAGATAAAATTTGAACTAATAATTTTTCTTGAGTAGGTCCATCTAGTTTAACCATTGCTCGTCCATGTCTTTCAGTAATTTTCTTTGTATTTATAGCATCTATAACTTTGTCGCTTAATTTTAATAATCTTAATTTATTGGCAACAGTAGCTTGAGTTTTCCCTAAAGATCTAGCAAGTTCATCTTGAGTAAGTTTATTGATACTTAATAATTCTTGGTATGCATATGCCTCCTCAATAGGTGTTAACTCTTCTCTTTGAATATTTTCTATTAAAGCCAATGTAGCCATTTGTTCATCAGTTAACTCTTTAACAATAGCTTTAGTAGTTGCATATTCTAAATATTTAATAGCCCTTAAACGACGTTCTCCAGCTATAAGCTCATAAAAACCATTACCTATATCTCGCACAGTAATAGATTGCAATAAGCCATTTTGCCTTATAGATTCAGCTAATTCCTTAATTTTCTCCTCAGTAAATTCTCTTCTAGGTTGATACTTATTTGGAACAATTTTCTCAACTAAAATTTCTCTTAGAACGTCGTCATCAGAAATACCAACTTTTTCAGCTCTTTGTGTTAAATCATAAAGCTTACTAAATGGTTTTACGCTTTCTGTCATATTTAACCTCCTATATTAATTATCTACAATACTACATTAACACATTTAAAAACATTTGTCAAAAATATTTCCCAATATATATACATCAATTAAACCTTTACCTTAATTCCTGAATTAATATTATTTCCTAAATATTAATATTAAAAAATAAAAAAAGTAATTACTAATACATAATATTCATATTTCGGTGACAAATAACACAATTTAAATATAACTTAAACTAGCTAAAAAATAAAAAAAGTGTAATCATAAAAGATTACACTTAATATACAGGGACGGCAGGAATCGAACCCACACCAAAGGTTTTGGAGACCTTTGTTCTACCGTTAAACTACGTCCCTAAGAATGGTGGGAAGAAGTGGATTCGAACCACTGAACCCGAAGGAGCGGATTTACAGTCCGCCGCGTTTAGCCTCTTCGCTATCTTCCCATAATATAAAAAAAATGCCGGCCAGAGGACTTGAACCCCCGACCTACTGATTACAAG
>NZ_CAURMG010000082.1:0-2881 GCF_963525875.1 uncultured Gemella sp.
TACCAGTTTTGACAGCTAACGATAAGATAACTTGGTTGCTCCGCCCCCAAACCCCAGTTAAAAATTGAGGATTGATTTTCTTAGAGTGATATTAGGATAACAGGGAAGATTTGGAAAAGTTATCACAACATGGAAAAATGACAAAAAAAGAGAGCTAGAGACTCTCATGTAAAATAATTAACTATCCATAAACTCAGAATACTTTTCAAGATATTTTTCAGAATCACGCAATTGAGAAAAAAAATCTTCTCTAATTTTCCTTTCCCACTTATTTTCTAAATTGGAAATTCTATCGAAATCTTCCATTTTTTTAAAACTAAAGCCTGAACTAAAATACTTCTTTTGATATTGTTTAAATCGATTATAATATTCCTCGTTATCATAAAGTTTTATTATTTTTATAACACTTAAATAATTATTGACCGGTTTTTGCCATCTAGGATTAGATATTGCTTCTAATATAATTTTTTTATTTAGATATTTGAACTTAACATAATCTATCACATTAATTTCATTTGGATAAATCAATGGCAATACAACCTCATCAGTTTTCAAGCCCATATTACAATTTTTACAACTCAAAATTATATTTTTACTATACATTGCTAATAATGGAAAACGGCTTTTTGGTAAAAAATGATCCGGGTCCCCATTTACCATTTTACCGTCACAGTAGGGACACCTTCCCCCTTCTTGATTTGAATTATCAATTAATATACCTTGTATAGTTTTTGATTCATCAAGATTAAAATAATATTTTTTTATATCTTTTCTATTTATAAACTCATCATATAGATACAAACATAGTTCTTTTAAACTGGCATTACTAGAGCCATACCAAAACTTAAATAGATTTTCATTACTTTCAAGTGACACAGTATCATATAATCCCATTTTTATTGACCAATAAAAATAGCGAATTTTCATCATATTTTCCATATCAATTGAAACTGAATATAGTTTTTGATAAAAATTTGTCCTATTAATAAAGTTAGTAAAATTATAAATTCTTGAATAGATTTCAGACTTCTCTCGAACACGTTTAATGAATTCTTTTCTATCCTCATTTGTTGGTGTTTCACTAGAACAAATAAAATCATCTCTGTGTTTTGTCAACAATATAACAATATCGTACCAAATTTTATCAATTTTTTTATCAATTCCCCTTATATTAGACATCTTTTAACTCCATTAATAAATCGTAGTATCTCATAAAAATATCAATTTTTTCTGAAGAATCTGGCAGGGATTTTAATTTTTGCATTCCTATTCGTTGTTTTTCTTCATTTGTTGACTCTAATAATTTTTCAATCTGTTCGAATGTAGTTCGTATCAGCTTACTATCCAGTAACCTGACATCAAAGACATTTGAAAGAATTTCATCTATTTCAACCCCAAAAGTTCCAACTGAAACATTTTTTGCAACTATCCTATCATGATTTTTTTGGAGAACAATAATATCATCTTTATTTAAATTTGCAACAAGAAGTGGAGAATGCGTACAAATAATAAAGTGACAATTATAGTTTTTAAATAATTTCTTTAGCCTATATATATAAGAAGTCATCCAACTTGGATGCAAGTGCAACTCTGGCTCATCAATTAACACAATTGAATTCATCCGTACTTCACTGACTAGTTTTGTAAATCTTATGAGAGTTGCTATTTCTCCTGAACTCAAGTCAACTAATTGATAACTTTCTCTATAATCAGGATTAACATCTTTTCCTATATTTTTATCAATATACAATTTAGTAAAAAAATTATTTTCTAGAAATTCTTTATTAAAAGTAAATATTTCATAAAAAATATCAGTTCCATTTATGAAATTTTTTAAATCCCTAAATAGAATAGCAGGCCTTCCTTCGTATCTAAAAGTTAGCTTATCTCTAAGTAATAAGTTAATACTGTTTTCAATAAAACGACATTTGCAAATATACTCCACCATATTATCATCAAGTCCATACTCTTGAACTGTTGCACTATCAGATTTAAAGTTAGCACCATGTCTATACATTGAGTTTGAATGATAATATCTATCCTGAAATTCTGACCATCTCTCAGATAACATCTGTTCTTCCTTAATATAACCCATTATCATATCTATTTTTTTAGTAAACAAATCTGTCTTAGTAATTTTTCGACAATAAAAGCGACTACTTTTTCTTCCATAAACTCTATTTGCCCAAGTTAAAATTAAACTATTTGGATCTATTTTAAGAAACTTAAATACTTCAAGAATATTGTTAAATCTATCTATATCTGATAAATTCGAATATACTATATTATTAATAAAGTCAGTTGTTACTCCAAAATTTATCATTCGTCTCAGAGAACTTTCAGAATATTTATTATACTTACTAGAAGCGGTTAAATTTTCTTTACTCAACTTATCTAACAATGCAAACGAATCTAAAACAATATTTACATCTGTCTTAGGTGATTTATTAGTTATAATTGTATTTTTACCATTATTATCAACAATCTTTGCATGAGATATCGAAATATTCTCTATTTCTTGAAATAAACCATAGATTTCTCTAAGTAGTGTAGTTTTTCTAACACCATTTTCTCCTATTATCAAAGTAAACTTTGATTCCTCTGAATTCAATAGTTCTTTTGAAACCTTAAAATCAATGTCTAGTTCTGTTCCCAAATAAAAATTCTCTATATGTAAACTTTCTATCTTCATAAACTATTCCTCACTATCTAAAGTAAATTCTACAAACCATTCCTGTCCCACCTTCAACATCTCTTCCTCTACCTTGCTCCATTTTCCGAAGAGGCATTCTTGTAGCACTTCTGCTGCTGAAGTCTTATCTTGTTCTGAATCATATACACAACTTCTATCTCGTTGGTAAATTTGAATTCTTTCAAAGAT
>NZ_CAURMG010000083.1:0-2868 GCF_963525875.1 uncultured Gemella sp.
GAAGAAACCTCATCAAAGCACATATAATAAGGTAAACTTTTAGGTCTTTCTAAAGTTTTAGATAGATCAGACTGTATTCTTAATACAGTGTTAGTAGAAACAGCACAAGATTCAGCTATTTCCTTTGAAGTATTCTCTTTAGATAACCTTTTAATAATTCCAGCTCGTAGATTTTTAGAAGTATTAGAATACTTCCTAACTTCAGTAGTTTCAGCTGTAAAGGATTTACGACAACCTTTGCATATGAAGCGATGTTTATTTAAGTATAAGATGACTGGTTTGTCAGAAATAGTGGGCATTTTAACCTTTACTTTTCTATAACCATTATTAGTTATCTCGCATTTTCCGCAATGAGGGCAAGAGCTAGATGAAGCTTCCAATATCCCGTAATAAACTAGATGTATACAACCATTTATTTCAATTTTCTCTGTTTTATCTAGAATTTTTATATTTTCGTCAGTTATTTGTAGCGTTGTTTTAAGAGATTTGCTATAATTACACATATGAATGTAAATTCCTTTTTTGATTTTTTGCTCATACTTAAATTATAAAGGAATTTTACATTCTTTTCTATTTTTTTATAAATTTAAATACGGCTGATATTTATTATCAACCGTATTTATTATAGACCCATTTTATCTTCTATACAAAAAAGAGGCTCGCCATACAGTATTTTAAGCCTCTTTCAAATTTTTTTATTTTATTCCTTATTGTAACCTATGACTAATCCTTCTTTAGACGCTTCTTTTACTCCTTCTACAAAACCCTTACTAGCATCTTTATAAAATTTATATCCACTTGAACTTGACAGCAACAACAACAAAATTAATATAAGTTTTATTCTATCCTTTTTACTTACTTTAGTATCCCTTTTACTGTTGCTTATAATATTTACACTCACAAAGTGATAAACTATTGTAATTACTATTAAGAATAATAATTTTATAATATTAAATTGTGCAATATCATATTTTGGTCCTGTAAATCCACTATAAACTCCAAGTAATGAAAATCTAAATATGCTTACTATTAATTGATTAATTAAAATATCTCCTAAAAAAAAGTATATAAGTGATTTTTTAGTATATATCATCTGTATTATCGCTAAATTAGATAGAGCTATAACTACAACTATAGCATAAATATACTCAATTGGATTAGCTCTACGATACAGAAAATCTAACCCAAATGCAACTAGTCCTCCTACAAATAGACTTATATATGTAGTATAATAAATGTATCTTGCTTTATTATTAAATGAAATAGGAAGGTATTCAATAAACTGTTGCTCAGGATCATCATATTTTCTACCATTAATTACTATAATAAACGAACTAATTAAAGCTAGTAACATATATGTTTTATCAAATAATAATTCTAGTATAGTGGTTATTGTAACAAAGTAATATAATATATATAATCCTTTGTAAAATAATGGCATACTATAGTTTCTACTTGATATTAAATTCCAAATTGCTCCAAATTTTGTTTCATATTGTTGTTTAATCATTTTCATTCTCTCCTTTCAATAGAGAAAGTAATATTCTATCTATATCATTAGTCTTGAATCGTTCTTGTAATTCTACCACATCTTCCTTACTAGTAATTTGACCATTTTCAAATACAATAATATAATCGGCTAGGTTTTGTATTACATATGGTTCTTCGGTTACTATAATGATTGTTTTATCTTCATCCATATATTCTCTGAGAAGTGCTATCATTTCTTTTCTAGCTATTAAACCGACACCAGAAAATGGATTATCTAAAACTAATAGTTTAGATTTTGTATAAATTCCTATAGAAAATAATAGTATTTTCCTCTCTCCTTGTGAAAGTTCATATATTTTCTTATGACGATATACTTTATGTTTACTCAGAAATTCAAAACATTTCTCTAAATTAAATCTTACATCTAATTTATATATTTTATATAGAACCTCATCTACTCGTAAAGAATCTGAAAACAAAGGTTTATCAGCAACATATGAATAAAGATTTTTAATATCTACTTCATTTTCATGAAAATTTAGATTATCATAAGTAATTACATTTTTCTCTGAAGATAAACCTCCTAAAAGTGTTTGAAGAAATAATGTTTTACCACTTCCACTGTTACCTGTAATTGCATAGACATACCCTTCTTCTAACTCCAAATCAATTGGACCAAGTTGAAATGTTCTTTTATTAATCAATAATTTATTCACTTTTATCATTACTCTTCTCCTCCAATACTTTATCAACTATATCCTTAATATCTTCTATATTAAGTCCATCATTAATAGCCTTATCAATTATACTCTTAAGTTCGTCTAAGTACTCTTCTTTTTTTATCGTTAAGACAGTAGCTAAATCAATATTATTTACGAAATATCCAACAGCACCTTTTGAATATATTAGCTCTTCTTGTAGCAATACCTCATATGATTTTTTTACTGTAATGATACCAACCTCTAACTCTTTAGCTAAACTCCTAATAGAAGGTAATTGATCATTGTATTTTAAGCTACCATCTAGAATATTACTTTTAATTTGCGTTGCCACCTGTTGATATATCGGTACAGATGACATATTGGAAACTTTTATATCCATCATAGCCCTCCTTACTAATTCTTTTTATAATTAATTTGTATAATTCAATTAGATATTAAAAACATTTTTTGTATCTACTGTGATTATACAATAGATACAGTTTGTTTGTCAATATGTATTTTGTAATCCCTTATATTTTTATTAAAAATACGTTAAGTCTCAATTTAAAGATAAATATCATTTTGAAATACTTTGTTACATGTTATAATTATATTAACTATTATTTTAGGAGTGTATTTATGATTACTATTATTGTGCCAATTTATAACG
Organism: uncultured Gemella sp.; assembly: GCF_963525875.1. Taxonomy (GTDB): domain Bacteria; phylum Bacillota; class Bacilli; order Staphylococcales; family Gemellaceae; genus Gemella. Next base: position 2,863 of record NZ_CAURMG010000083.1, read on the forward strand.
AAGAAA